>DASSCW010000304.1:0-8083 GCA_035697465.1 Candidatus Limnocylindria bacterium
TGGCAGGACCGATGGAGGCCGTCGCGCGACGGAGTGGTGGACCGGTGCCAGCGCCCGCGGTCATCGCTTCCCTGCTGCGCGCCAGGCGACTCATCCAGCGCAACCTGCTGGTCTACCGCCATGGCTGGATCATCATCGTCTCGGGCTTCTTCGAGCCGCTCTTCTACCTGCTGGGCATTGGCTTCGGACTCGGCTCTCTGGTGCAGGGAATCGAGCTGGCCGATGGGCGAACGATCCCCTTCCAGGCCTTCGTCGCGCCCGGCCTGCTCGCGATGTCCACCATGAACGGCGCGATCGCCGAGTCGATCTTCAACGTCTTCTTCAAGCTCAACTTCTCGCGCACCTACGAGGGCATCCTGGCCACGCCGCTTGGCATCCGCGAGATCGCCATCGGCGAGCTGATCTGGTCTCTGATGCGCGGCGGCATGTACGTGATCGCCTTCCTGGGCGTGATGTTGGCGCTGGGACTGATCCTGTCCCCGTGGGCGCTGCTGGTGCTCCCGGCCGCGATCCTACTGGGCGCTGCCTTCAGCGCGGCCGGGCTGGCAACCACCGCCTACCTGCGCACGGTGCAGGACTTCGACCTGCCGATGGGCCTGGTGGTCATGCCGATGTTCCTGTTCAGCGGCACCTTCTTCCCGGTGGACGTCTACCCGGAACCGGTGCGCTGGATCATGGAGGTCACGCCGCTCTTCCACGGAACGACCCTGCTCCGGGGGCTGACCACGGGGCTGCTCGAGCTACGGATGATCTGGGACCTTGCCTACCTGATCGTCTTCTGTGGGCTCTGCCTCTGGATCGCGATGCGCCAGATGGAGCGCAAGCTGATCAAGTAGGTGGACGGTCCACCGTGCGTCCCAGCAGCAGGGGCAGCGCGCCCTGGATGTAGCCCCAGCCAGATGCGACCGACAGCACGGTGGCAACGAGCATGATCCACTCCCCGGCAGCCTGCAGCAGCACGCCCAGGCCGGTCTGCGACAGCGGCCCGCCGGTGGACGCGTCGAAAGCCAGGAGCAGCAGGCCCATGCCCATCAGCGTGGCGAAGGTCTTGCCCTTGCCCAGCGTGCGGGCGGCGATGACCACATCGGCGGAGGCGGCCAGCTGACGCACGCCCTGCACCACCAGCTCGCGGATCAGGAGCAGAGCCACCAGCCAGGTCGGCAGCAGACCCACCTCGACCATCGCCACCAGGACGCCGGCGACCAGGACCTTGTCGGCGGTCAGGTCCATGAAGACGCCGAGCGGGCTGACCTCGCCACGTGCCCGGGCGATGCGGCCATCGACGAAGTCGGTGGAGGCGGCCAGCGCGAAGACGGCGAAGGCCACCAGCCCGCCGGCAGGGAACGGATAGAGGAGCAGCGCGATGACCACCGGGGTGGCAGCGATCCGCGCCAAGCCCAGCAGGTTGGGCAGCGAGGTCAGGCGCGCGGGACGGTTTGGCGCCACGCGGGAGCCGTCAGCGTCCGTCATTGGGCACCACCATGGCTGATTCGCCGATGCGCCGCTCCGTCCCCGCCCGGAGCCGCGCCACGTTGTCACGGTGCGAAATCGCGATCAGCAGTCCCGTGGCCAGTGCATATGCGATGGCCGGCCAGCCGACCACGGCCAGCAGTGCCAGAACCACCGTGATCACCGGGGCAGCTACCGCGGCCGCCAGCGAGCCGAGCGAGACGAAGCGGGTCCGCCAGACGACGCCGACGACAATTGGAATCAGCAGCAGCAGCGTCAGTGGCGAGATGACCAGCAGGCCGCCCGCGGAGGTCGCCACCCCACGGCCGCCAGAGAAACCGATGAAGGCCGACCAGTTATGCCCGACCACGGCTGCGACTCCCGCGGCCGCGGCCGTCCATTCTGGCGAGCCCTCGGGGCCTGCCTGGTACAGGGAGCGCGCGAGGAGCACGGCGGCGGCCCCCTTCGCCACGTCCAGGATGAAAACCGCCGCGGCCCACCCCAGCCCAAGCGTGCGGAGCGTATTGGTCGCGCCGGTGCGCTGCGATCCGTGGCGTCGCAGGTCGATCCCGCCGGCGAGGCGTCCGGCCAGCATGCCGAATGGGATGGCGCCGATGAGGTAGCCGATGCCAATGAGCGCCGCGGCGCCGATGGGGCCGCTCACCGCCGCGTCAGCGTTGCGGGATGGTGAGGCTGGACATGCGCCGCTGCATCAGTCGCAAGCCCACGACCAGGAGCCCCCAGACGACCGCGGCGCCCACGCCGGCCCAGACGGCCATCGGCATCGATGGCCAGGCCACTGAGAAGCCGAGCAGCCCGGCAACCGCTCCGCCGCCGACCAGCCATGCCAGGAAGCGGCCGGTGACGAAGGTGAAAGGCCCGGATGGCGCCGGGCGGCGAACACGACGCCGGCCAGCCCCCGCGGCGCCCGGGCGTGCGGCACCCGCATACGGATCCTGGTTCTTCGTCATTCGCTTGTAGGCGCGCCGCTCTTCGCGTGACATCGGCCGGAGTGTAGCGCGGGCTCAGCCCTCGTCGTGCTGCGGCGGCCGTCGGCGGCCGGACGATCCCATCGCGCTGTGCTCGTCCTCCACCTTCAGCTGGACGGGGTCCGTTCCGAAGATCGCGGTCAGCAGCCAATCGAGCGCGACCCGCACCTTTCGGTTGATGCCCGGCGTGCGGCTCCAGTAGTAGCCGCGCCACATGAACCAGGCGATCAGGCCGCGGACATGAACGCCGAACACGATCCCCACCCCCGTGTGATGTCCGATCGAGGCGAGCTGCCCCAGCGGTCGGTAGCGGAACGGCTGCAGCTCCCCACCGTCGATGTGGGCGAGGATGTTGCGGGCAAGGACCTTCGCCTCACGGACCGCGTTCTGGGCCGTGGCGGCGTGTGGTCGGCCATCCGGATCGTCGATGTCCGGGATCACGGCGCAGTCGCCGATGGCGAAGACGCCATCTCGGCTGGTGGCCATGGTCGGCGCCGTGATCGCGCGACCGGCATGGTCGACCTCGACCCCGCTGCGTGCCACCTCCGGCGCGGGACGCACGCCACCGGTCCAGATCACCGTGCGGGTGGGGATGGTCCGCTGCGCCGCGCCCTCACCGATGACGACCTCGTTCTCGCGCAGCTCCTTGATAGGCGTGCCGGTCAGGACCTCGAAGCCGCGACGCTCGAGCTGCCGACGGGCGTAGGTGCCCATCGCGGGTGGCATCTCTGGCAGGATCTCGTCCCGCAGCTCCACCATGTAAGCGCGGATCTCCTCCTGCCGCAGCTTCGGGAAGTATCGCTTCCGCACGCGTCGAACGAACTCCTCCACCTCGCCGGCCGTCTCGACGCCGGAGAAGCCCCCACCGCCCACCACGAAGGTGAGCTGTGCCTGCCGTTCGGCGGGATCGTCCTCCAGGTCGGCGCGCTCCAGGATCTCGATCATCCGGTTGCGCAGGCCGAACGCGTCGGCAAGTGACTTCATGCCGACGGCGTGCTCCTCGATGCCCTGTATGCCGAAGGTATGGGTGATGCCACCCAGTGCCAGCACCAGGCTGTCGTACCGCAGGCGGTGGATGTCACCGTCTCCGCCGAGCACTTCGACCACGTGGCCGTCCAGGTCGATGCCCTCGACATCGGCCGTGATGCACCAGCTGCTCCGGCGACGCAGCATGCCGCGCAGCGGAAGCACCACGTGGCGCGGTTCGAGCACCCCGGAGCAGACCTCGGGGAGCAGCGGCGTGAAGAGCATGAAGTTGTCGCGGCTGACCAGCCAGACCTCGACATCGGTGCGACGGCCGAGCCGCCGCTCCAATGCCTGGGCGGTCATCACCCCGGCGAAACCGCCACCCAGGATCAGGACCCGATGGGGCCATGGAGGCTCGGCGCGGTAGATGGTGCGCATCGGTGGGCCCATGGTGCCACCAACCGGGCGCCTTCATCGGTCTGTACCATTACCCGGCGATGGATCGCCCGATGCATGAAGTCTTCGACCAGTTCAAGCAGCAGCTGCCGGACATCGACCCGACCGAGACCCAGGAGTGGCTCGACTCGCTCGATGCCGTGGTGCAGCAGGTTGGGCCTGATCGTGCCCGCTTCCTGATGTACAAGCTGCTCAAGCGCGCCCGGCAGCTCAACGTCGGCCTGCCGCCGCTGGTCCAGACGCGCTACATCAACACCATCTCGCCGGAACAGGAGCCCCGCTTCCCCGGCGACGAGGCGATGGAGCTGCGCATCCGGCGCATGATCCGCTGGAACGCGCTGGCCATGGTGCTGCGCGCGAATTCGCAGTTCGAAGGCATTGGCGGCCACCTGTCCACCTACGCCAGCGCCGCCAGCCTCTACGAAGTCGGCTTCAACCACTTCTTCCGCGGACCGGATGACGGGGCCGGCGACCAGGTCTTCTTCCAGGGGCACGCGGCGCCGGGCATCTACGCGCGGGCCTTCCTGGAGGGCCGCCTCTCCGAGGAGCAGCTCGACCACTTCCGCCGCGAAGCGCTCTGGCCGGGCGGCCTCTCCTCGTACCCGCACCCTCGGCTGATGCCCGAGTTCTGGCAGTTCCCCACCGTCAGCATGGGCCTGGGACCGATGAACGCTGTCTACCAGGCGCGCTTCAACCGCTACCTGGCGGCGCGGGGCATCTCCGACACGTCGGCGAGCCGCGTGTGGTGCTTCCCTGGCGACGGCGAGATGGACGAGCCGGAGGCGCTCGGCGCGCTGGGGCTTGCCGCGCGCGAGGGCCTCGACAACCTGATCTTCGTCGTGAACTGCAACCTGCAGCGCCTGGACGGCCCGGTGCGGGGCAACGGCAAGATCATCCAGGAGCTAGAGGCCACGTTCCGCGGCGCCGGCTGGCACGTCATCAAGGTCATCTGGGCGCGCGAGTGGGACGACCTGCTGGCCCGCGACAAGGACGGCGTCCTGCTGGCCAAGATGAACGAGACGCTCGACGGCGACTTCCAGCGCCTGTCGGTGGCCGATGGTGCCTACATCCGGGAGCACTTCTTCGGACCCGATCCGCGCCTCAAGGCGCTCGTCGAGCACCTGCCCGACGAGGAGCTTCCCAAGCTGCGGCGGGGCGGGCATGACTACCGGAAGGTCTACGCCGCCTACGCCGCCGCGGTGGAGCACAAGGGCTCGCCGGTGGTGATCCTGGCCAAGACGGTCAAGGGCTGGGCGCTCGGCCCGGGTATCGAGGCGCGCAATGTCACACACCAGGCCAAGAAGCTGACGCAGGACGAGCTGAAGATCTTCCGCGACCGGCTGCAGCTGCCGATCCCCGACGAGCAGCTCAAGGACGCCCCCTACTACCACCCGGGGCCGGATTCGCCGGAGATCAAGTACATGCTCGAGCGCCGTCAGCAGCTGGGCGGCTTCATGCCTCGCCGGGTCGTGCGACCCAAGCCGCTCCCGAACGCGGGGGACGACGCCTACGCGGAGCTCTTCGCCGGCTCCGAGCGCCCAGCCTCCACCACCATGGCTTTCAGCCGGCTGACCAGAAACCTGACCCGCGACCCGAACATCGGCCGCCGAATCGTGCCGATCATCCCCGACGAGGCGCGAACCTTCGGCATGGATCCCCTATTCAAGGAGATCGGCATCTATAACCCCCTGGGCCAGCGCTACACGGCGGTCGACAAGGAGCTGCTGCTCTCCTACCTCGAGAAGGAGGACGGCCAGATCCTGGAGGAAGGGATCACGGAGGCCGGCGCCATGGCCGACTTCACCGCCGCCGGCACCGCCTACGCCGTCCACGGTGAGCCGATGATCCCGTTCTATATCTTCTACTCGATGTTCGGCTTCCAGCGGACGGGCGACTTCGCCTGGGCCTTCGGCGATGCCCGGGGCCGCGGCTTCATGATGGGCGCCACGGCGGGCCGCACCACGCTCACCGGCGAAGGCCTTCAGCACGACGACGGCCACAGCCACATCCTCGCCTCGGTCGTCCCGAACATCCGCGCCTACGATCCGGCCTTTGCCTACGAGCTGGCCCTGATCGTTCGGGACGGCATCCGGCGCATGTACGGCGAGGCGCCTGAGGACGTCTTCTACTACATCACCCTCTACAACGAGAACTGGGCGATGCCACCTATGCCGGAGGGCGTGGAGGACGGCGTCATCCGTGGCCTCTATCGGTTCCGCGCCGCCGAGAAGGGGTCACGCCGGGTCCAGCTCCTGGCATCGGGCTCGATCCTGCACCAGGCGCTGAAGGCGCAGCCGCTGCTGGCGGAGCGCTACGACGTGGCGGCCGACATCTGGAGCGTCCCTTCCTTCCAGCTGCTGCGCAACGACGCGCTGGAGGTCGAGCGCTGGAACCGCCTGCACCCCGATGCCGAGGCGCGCGTGCCGTACGTGGTGCAGCAGCTCGGCCCGACGGAAGGCCCGATCGTCGCCGCCACCGACTACATGAAAGCACTCCCCCACTTCATCGCCCCATGGCTGGATCGGCCGTTCACGGCGCTCGGCACGGATGGGTTCGGTCGGAGCGACACGCGCGAGGCGCTGCGCGTGCATTTCGAGGTCAGCCCCGAGCAGATCGCGTACGCCGCGCTGCACGGCCTCTGTCTGACCGGCGCCGCAGGACGCGAGGAGCTCCAGAAGGCGATCTCCGAGCTCGGCATCGATCCGGAGCGTCGCGACCCGCTGCACGCCTGACCCCCGCTGCTCAGGCGCCCGGGAGCTTCTCCGTCCTCCCCAGCCACGTGCCGCAGCCGGCACAGTAGTGATCGCCGATTTCGATCGGTCCGCGACAGGACGGGCAGCGTGGTGGTCCCAGCTCGGCCAGTGCGCCCCGAACCCCGGCGGCGAGGGCGCGCGCCAGGCGCAGGGCTCGCCAGCGCCACGTCTGTTCGGTTGGCAGCGGCGCGAACGGTCGAACCGGCGCCGGCGCAGCCACAGCGTGCCGGTAGGACGGCGTTGGCCCGTAGCCGTCGTACAGGAACCGGCGCCTGGCGCCATCGTAGGCGGCGCGCGCCGACGGATCGGTCAGGAGGTGGCGCACGGCGTTCACGATCTGCATCTCTTCGTGCGCACGCGGCGACCGGTTTCGATCGGGGTGGAAGGTCCGCGCCAGCCTGCGGCAGGCAGCAGAAATCTCCTCGCTGTTGGCATTGGGATCGACCTGGAGGAGACGGTAGACGTCACGCTCCGGCGCGTACGGCAGGAGACTCGGATACATCAGGGATCTGCGTCATGGTAACCGACCGCCCACGGTCCTGCCCGGCGATCCTGCGGCCCGTTGAACGGCGATCTGACGGCCGATTCCGTGCGCAATCGAGTTCAGAATCGTCCAATTTGGCAAATTGCTATGTCATATTCGAAAAAGGGGTTGACATACCGGCAGACGCGGGCTACAGTGCAGCCATACCTGATAAATCAGTACCCACAGTTGCTATATCCAAAGGAGTGGTTGACATGTTGGACTACCGACTTCACTACGCGATCATGGTCGCTGAGGACCGCGTGCGCGGCACCAAGGACCACACTGGCTCACAGAATCGGGGGATCCGCCGGATCTTCCGCGTCAACGAGAACCGGCCTGCCGGCCGCGAGATGGGGCGCCGCTAGACATGGCGCGCGACGTCATCTCCACGTGCCCTGTCTGCGAGGGCGAGCTGCTCATCTCCCGTCTGCACTGCCGTAGCTGCGGCACCGCGCTCGAGGGTGAATTCGGTGTCGGTCGATTCGGCCGGCTGAGCAAAGAGCAGCTCGCCCTGCTGGAAAGCTTCCTGCGGGCGCGCGGCAACCTGAAGGAGATGGAGCGCGAGCTCGGCATCTCGTACCCCACCGTTCGCGGTCGCGTCGACGCCCTGGTGCGCGCGCTGGGCCTTGCTGACGGGGACGAGGCAGCGGAGCTCGAGATTGAAGAAGACGACGAGGAGGAGGACGAGCCGATGGCGGACGCCGGCGCCGAGCAGGCAGCCGAGCGACGAGCCATCCTGGAGCGCCTCTCCCGCCGCGAGATTGCGGCCGACGAGGCGGCGGCCGCTCTGCGCGAGCTTGGCGAGAACTAAGCGATGGCCACCTTCGTCCGCACCCAGACCATCGATCACACCCTCGGCCAGGACGGCCGCCTCACCCTCAACGTGACCTCTGGCGATGTTGCCCTGCATGGCGGGTCGGGCGACGAGGTCCGCGTCCGCGCCA
>DASSCW010000305.1:0-6654 GCA_035697465.1 Candidatus Limnocylindria bacterium
CCAGCAGATCGCCCAGGTGCGGAAGCCTGAGCCTCCGACGGAGGAGCCGATGCCGGCCGAGGAGGTGGCCACGCCAGGAACCGACACCATCGCGTCCCTGGCGGCTCTCCTGGGACTCGGGACGGATCGGACCGCCAAGGCGACCTTCTTCGTCGCCAGCGATGGGCGGCTGCTGACCGCGATCGTGCGAGGCGACTTCGACGTCAACGAGACGAAGCTGGTGAACGCGGTGAAGGCCGTCGGCGGCCTGCGGCCGGCGACCGTCGAGGAAATCCGCGCCGCGGGCATGGAGCCTGGCTATGCCTCGCCCATCGGCGCCCGCGAGACGACCGTCGTGGTCGACGATCTGGCAGCGCGATCACCGAACCTGGTGGCGGGGGCGAACCGCTCCGGCTACCACCTGCGCAACGTCAACGTCGGCCGCGACTTCACGCCCGACCTGGTGGCGGACATCACGAACGCGCGCGAGGGCGACCCCTGTCCCAACTGCGGCGAGCCGGTGACGCTCCGCAAGGGCATCGAGGTGGGCAACATCTTCAAGCTGGGCACCGACTTCACCGAGAAGCTCGGCGCCACCTACCTCGCGGAGGACGGCAGCCGCCATCACGTGGTCATGGGCAGCTACGGGATCGGCCTGGGGCGCGCCATGGCCTGCATCGTCGAGGAGCATCACGACGACAAGGGCATCATCTGGCCGGATGGCGTCGCGCCGTACCCGGCGCAGCTCGTTGCGCTGGGCGCCGGCAAGGATCCAGCCGTTGGTGAGGCCGCCGAGGACCTCTACCACCGCCTGACCGATGCCGGCGTCGAGGTGCTGTACGACGACCGCGACGAGTCTCCCGGCGTGAAGCTGACCGACGCCGAGCTGCTCGGCATGCCGATGACCATCACGATCTCGACACGATCGCTGGCGGCCGGTGGGGCGGAGGTGACCCGGCGCGCCTCCGGTGAGCGCTCCGTGCAGCGGATCGACGACGTCGTCAGCCATCTGACCTGAGCGATGCCGCGCGACCCGAACATCCCTGACGCGTTCGACGTCTTCACGCTGGTCCTCCTGCGGCGACCGGCAGACGCCCCTCAGATGTCGGAGGCGGAGCTGGACCACCTGCAGGCACGGCACCTGGCCTACCGCTCCGAGCTACGCCGGCAGGGCATCCTGGTCGTGAACGGGCCGCTGGGCGAGCAGTCGGACGAGGCCCTGCGGGGCCTGTCCATCTTCGCGTGCAGCCTCGAAGAGGCCGCGCGTCTCAGTGACGGGGATCCATCGGTCCAGGCTGGGCGTCTGGCGTACGACCTGATGGAATGGTGGGTGGCAGCCGGGACGCTCGCCTTCCCGGAGGCGCAAGGCTCCGTCGGCGACCGGCGAGCGATGCCCGACGACTAGCGCAGCTGCGGGAACACGTCCGCCGCGAGGCGCTCCAGCTTCGACGTGTCGCTGACGCCCCGCACGCTGAAGAGGACGTGCTGCGCGCCCGCCTCGCCCAGCGCTCCGAAACGCTCCACGACCTGATCCGCCGACTCGCGGTCCAGGTCCACCGACTGCAGCGTGCTCCTCTCGATCTCCTGGTAGGGGCGGCCGAGGCGCTCACAATGCTCCTGCAGGACTGTGTACTTGTGCGCGATCCGATCAGGGCCGCCGAAGACATTGCAGGCATCGGCGTACTGCGCCACCAGGCGGAGGGTCTTCCGCTCCCCGCCGCCGCCGATCATGATCGGCACCCGCGGACGGCTGATCGCCTGCGGCGAGTTCAGCAGCCGGGTAGCGCGCACATGCTTGCCCTCGAACGACTCGCCGCTGCCTGACCCACCGCTCCACATGGCGTGCGCCATCTGCAGCGTGTCCTCGAGCCACTGGAAGCGCTCGCCGAGCGGCGGCATCGGGAAACCCAGGCCGGCCGATTCCTCCTCGTTCCAGGCCGCACCGATGCCGAACCAGGCACGACCGCCTGAGATCACATCGAGCGTGGTGTGCGCCTTGATCCACAGCCCCGGCGGCCGATAGTGGATGCCGCCCACCATCAGGCCGATGCGCGCATGCTCCGAGTGCGCGGCCATGAAGGCCAGCGCGGTCATGCCATCGAGCATCGGCGCCTCGGGTGGTCCCAGGCCCCTGATCTGGAAGAAGTGGTCCATCACCCAAATCGAGTCGAACCCGACCTCGTCGGCCGCGCGCGTCACTCGCCCCAGTGTTGGACCGATGGCTGCCGTTCCCCCGGGCCACGTGAAGTTGTTGATCTGCAGGCCGAACTTCATGCCCTTACGTTAGGGCAGCCATGTCCCGGATTGAATGACCTTTGGCACTGGGACCCCCAAGGCCATCGGATCGATGCTGCCCGGAACGACAAGTCGCCCACCGACTCGTGGGGAGCTTCCGGTCGCGGCGGGTGGCGGAAAGGAGCGAGCTCCGATGACACGGGTGCTGGTTGTCCATCATGACGTCGACCGAGCGGACATCGAGGTTGATCGGCTGAGACGTGCTGGCTTCGAGGTCCAACAGTGCGCAGGCCCGCACGGAGGCAATCCCTGCCCGGTCCTGCGCGGAGAGCACTGCTGGCAGGTGGAGTGGGCAGATCTGCTGGTTTATGACGCCTGGATATCAGGAGATGGGGAGCCGACCCTGATCGAAGGGTTGGAAGAGGTCCACCCGGACAAGCCGGTGGTGACGTTCGGCGGCCTGGTGTCAAGCCACCGTCGCACGGCGAAACGGGAACCGATCCCGACACCGTCCTGGTAGCGCCGAGGGGCGCGGCCACGTTTCAGGGCTCGACGGTCACGCCGTGCCAGAAGGCCACGTAGCCTTCAACGTGCTTGGCCGGGTCCTTGGTGGTCGGGTAGAACCACGCCGCGTCGCGGTTCACCTCACCGTCGACCACCACGTCGTAATAGCTTGCGGTCCCCTTCCAGCCGCAGACGGTGTGGGTCTCCGAGGGCCGCAGATGCTCGGAGCGCACCGCGTCCGGCGGGAAGTAGACATTGCCCTCCACCAGCTCGGTCGCATCGGCCGATGCTTCCGCCAGGATCGTGTCGTGCCACATCGCGCGCGCCATGGCGCGGATGGTACGCCGCGTTCGAGTCAGGCGCCGCTGGCTGCACTCACTGCAGGGCGGCCCTCGTCGTCGACCACCACGCGATTGCGGCCAGCACGTTTCGCCTGATAGAGGGCCGAATCGGCCCGGCGGAGCAGGCCGAGCGGGTTGCTGGCGCTGAACCGATCGGCAACCGCGACTCCAGCGCTGATGGTCAGTCCCCACGGACCAACCTGCGGGTCGTCCTGGACCGCCTCGCGGACGCGCTCGGCGAGACGCGAGGCCGCGTCGTTGTCGCCGCCCGGGATCAGGATCAAGAACTCCTCGCCTCCGTAGCGAAACACGAGATCCTGCCGTCGCACCGAGTTTCGGAGGATCGCGCCCACGCGTGACAGAGCCTCGTCGCCGGCGAGGTGGCCATTGCGGTCGTTGAACGACTTGAAGTGGTCGAGGTCCAGCAGCACCGCGGCGAGGCGCGTGCCGGCCAACTTCAGGATCGCCTCGTCCAGCGCCCGTCGGTTGCCGATGCCGGTGACCGTGTCGGTCCGTGCCGTTCGAACGAGCTCGCGGTTGAGCTCCTCGACCTCACGCTCGTTCCGCCGTGCCACGCTGGAGAGCAGGCGCAGCTCGAACTGCTGCGCCAGCATCCGCTGCATCCGGAAATAGGCGAGGGGCTGCCCGACCCCGCTGACCAGCGCGGCCAGGGAGGCCACCATGAGCTCGGAGGCTGCCGAGCCGGCCATGCCGGGCGCGGCGAAGATGAGCTGGATGGCGCTGAGGGAGACAGCGATCCCCAGCCACAGCACGTGCCAGCGTGGGGTCCACGCCAGGAACAGTGCCGACCCGACCAGGATCAGGGCCTGGTAGCCGGCCGAGATCGGCGCGATCGTGGGCAGCAACCGGGCGTTCAAGAGCGTCACGCCGTACAGGAGCAGGAGGATGGCGAGCGCCGAGACCTGCGGGGCGCGGTGGAAGCGTGCGCCTCCCCACGCGATGGCAGCGGTCCCGGCTACGGCGATCGCCCCGAGGACGGCCGACGGCCGTGCGTCGGCTCCAAACCGCAGCAGGACGTGGACGACATCTGCCGCGATGCCGGCCGCGACCATTGGCACGCTGTACCGAATGGCAAGCCGAATGGCCCGCCGCATCGCCTCGTCCACGCGGCGACGAACCGATTCTGCAGGCAGGGGCCGCCGACCCCGGCCATCCCCGGCCGGCCACGAGGCCATGACCATAGCCGAATCGTCCCTGCTGGGAGGCGGCGATGATATCGGCCGATGGTCCTGTGCCGGTCCCGGATCGTGGGAAAGGCGGCGCCGGAAAGGGCCTCCGACGCCGCCTCCGATCTCGAGCTAGACGGCCACCGCCTCTCGCTGCGGCTCGAACTCGACGTCGATCAGCTCACCGGCCAGGAACTGGTCGTAGGCCTCCATGTCGAAGAACCCGTGGCCGGACAGGTTGAAGACGATGACCTTCTCCTCCCGCGCATCGCGGGCGGCCAGCGCCTCGTCGATCGCCGCCCGGATGGCGTGCGACGACTCCGGCGCCGGGATGAGCCCCTCGGTCCGTGCGAACTGGATCGCGGCGTCGAAGCACGTGTTCTGGGCGTAGGCCCGTGCCTCGATGAGCCCCAGCTCGTACAGGTGGCTGACCAGCGGCGCCATCCCGTGGTAGCGCAGCCCACCGGCGTGGATCGGCGCTGGCCGGAACTCGTGCCCCAGGGTGTGCATCTTGACCATCGGCGCCAGGCCGACCGTGTCGCCGAAGTCGTAGCGGTACTCACCCTTGGTCAGGCTCGGGCAGGACGCCGGCTCGACCGCCAGGAAGCGAGTCTTGGATGACCCGTTGATGCGATCCCGCAGCAGCGGGAAGGCGATGCCCGCGAAGTTGGAACCACCACCCGCGCAGCCGATGACGACATCAGCCGTTTCGCCGGCCATCTCCAGTTGCTTCGCCACCTCCTGGCCGATCACCGTCTGGTGCAGCAGCACGTGGTTCAGCACGCTGCCGAGCGAGTACTTGGTGTCCTCGCGAGTGGCCGCTTCCTCGAGCGCCTCGCTGATGGCGATCCCCAGGCTGCCTGTTGACTCCGGATCGGCCTCCAGGATCATGCGCCCCGCGTTCGTCTCGATCGATGGCGAGGGGATGACGCTGGCGCCCATGGTCTGGATGAACGAGCGCCGGTAAGGCTTCTGCTCGTAGCTGACCTTGACCATGAAGACCTTGGTCTCGAGCCCGAACAGCGCTCCCGCCAGCGACAGGGCACTGCCCCACTGGCCGGCGCCAGTCTCGGTCACGAGCCGCCTGACGCCCTCCTCGCGGTTGTAGAAGGCCTGGGCGATGGCGGTGTTCGGCTTGTGCGAGCCGGCCGGCGACCCGCCTTCGTACTTGTAGTAGATGCGGGCCGGCGTTTCGAGCGAACGCTCGAGGCCCAGCGCCCGGATAAGCGGCGACGGCCGATAGATGCGGTACGCCTCCCGGACGGGCTCGGGGATCGGGATGAAGCGCTCGGCGCTCACCTCCTGCTTGATCAGCTCCATCGGGAAGAGAGGAGCCAGGTCGGCTGGCCCCACGGGCTCCCTGGTAGCGGGATGGAGCGGGGGCGGCAGCGGTTCGGGCAGGTCTGCCGCGATGTTGTAGAAGTGCGTCGGCAGCTCCTCTTCCGGGAGCAGGTACCTCCGCGTGGTCGCCTGGGACATCGGTGGCCTCCTTTTGGGACCTCATTGGCCCCGAGAACAACACGACCCCTCATCCTGAAAGGACGAGGGGTCTTCTCGTGGTGCCACCTTTGTTCCCCGGTGTTCTCTCCCGGGCTCGTTCGACCACGGCTCCGCTTGCGCGGGCGATGGCCTCGGCTTTGGTATCGGTGCCTCTCCGCCGGCTGCTACTTGCTGGACCGATACGTCCGCGTTCGCCTCCGGAGCTCACGGGTCCATTCCCTGTTCGCGCCGCCACCGGGGTCTCACTCTTCCCGGCTCCCTGTGCGCTCGCCTGCGCAGGTACTCGTCCCGATCGTCGCCGTGTTCAGATGTGCCGCGGAAGGTACGCCCCTACGCGCTCCGGTGTCAACGGCGGCGCCACAGGATTCGCCACGCGCGGGCGGGCACGGTTTGTGCCTCTTGGGATTGCATGAGCACAGATCAGAGCGCGAACCGAACAAGCGGCGAAACCGAGGGAGTGAACCAGGAACCCACAGAGGTGGGAGATAGCGACGCCACCCAACGCGAGCAGGCGGCTCGCGAAGGTGCAGCACCCATCAATGACCCTGCGACTCCGAACGACGACGAAACGGCACGGGATCTGCGGGAGAGAGCCTGAGAATCACGAGGAAGGTGAGAGGGTCATGACCCAGAGCGGCACGACATCCGGGACACAGCAGTCTCGCTACGACGGAACCGACTACGTCTGCAGGACCTGCGGCTGCGAGATCATGGTCAAGCACCGAGGCGATGAGTCGAAGGGTTACGGCCGCGCTGACTATGTCTGCACCTGCGGCACGACGATGCAACGGGAGCATCCTTCAGGCGAGGGAACGCCAACCATCTAGCCACGCCATCAAGCGTTCAGCCTGGTGCCTCGCCGCCTTCCGTCTCGGCCTGCGGTGAGGGCACGGTCGGCGGGAGCGTGA
>DASSCW010000306.1:0-2136 GCA_035697465.1 Candidatus Limnocylindria bacterium
CAGCAGCGCGTCGACCAGCAGGCTCGCGGGTGAGAGCCGAGGGCGCAGCTGAAGGAGCAGCTCCGGCGTGGGCGCGACAAACGCATCCAACGAGCCGGACGAGGCCATCGCCTGCAGCACCGTCCAGTTGTGCGCCGCCGCGGAGCCGCCGGCGCCGATCCTGGAGGCGTCGCCGACCAGCACCGCCACCACTCGGCGTCCAGCCGCGGCCATGCGTCGCGCTGCCACGAATCCGTCGCCACCGTTGTTGCCGGGACCGCACAGCACCACTGTCAGCGGCGCGTCGGCCAGGGCGCCGCCGGGTCCGCGGATCGGCTCGGAGAGGCGCGTCAGCTCGGTGAGCGCCACCTCAGCGACGGCAGCACCCGCCGACTCCATCAGTGCGTCCTGCGTGAGCCCCAGGCGTTGAGCCGCCTCGTCGATCTGCGCCATCTCCGCCCCACCGATGAGGACGGGGACCTCCCTGACCGGCCGGGCGGCCGGATCGGTCATTGAAGGGTCTTCAGGAACTCGACGATCGTGGCGATCTCTTGCGGCGTGAGCTGCTCGCCGAACGCGGGCATGCCGCCCCGGTCGAGGCCCTCGACCTCGGGGCCGGTGCCATCGATCCACAGGTTCGGCCAGTCGTCGGGATGATCGGCCGCCAGGTCCTGCAGGTTCTCGCTGGTTGGGCCGTCGGCGATGCCGTGCAGGGTCGGCCCGACGCCACCGGTCAGGTCCGCGCCGTGGCAGGCGGCACACTGCGCGCCGTCCATGATCTGGCGCGCCTGCTGCTCGACGTTCGGTCCACCGGACGCCGACGGGCCGCCGATGATCGGCGGGCTCTCGCCGGTCAGGTTGCCCGCCAGGTAGACGCCGCCGACCAGGAATACGAGCACCGTCAGGCCGATTGCCCAGGCGGGGATCGACCTGTCCTGGATCTCGATCGGGGTGCGGGCGGTCATCGGCTCAGTGGCCCGCGGCCGCAACGGCGTCGTCGAGGACGTACTCGGCGCGACGCGCGGTCGTGTAGATCAGGAAGAGGGTCAGCACGCCGCACACGCCGCCCAGCGCCACCATGCCAAGCCCTCCGGCGGCCACCAGCCGGAACCACTGGAGCGTGCCGCTCACCACCTCGGGTGGGGCGCCGTCGCGCATCAGCGAGCCGTGCACGACGCCCGCGGCGACGAGGGCCACCCCGGTCAGCATCACGCCCGCGAAGGTCAACCACAGCTGCGCATCGGTCAACAGGCTGCCGCGCCAGTCGCGGCGGAAGACGCGCGGCGCCGCGTGCTCGGCGAAGGCGAAGAAGGCAAAGGTGGCGGCCCCCAGGCTGGCAAACATCGTGGCGCCGGTCGCCCACTCCGTCCCGTGCACCAGCATCTGGACGGAGCGCAGCGCGCCGATCGCCTGAAGCAGCGCCGTGACGAGCAGGAACGCAATGGCGACCAGCGCGAAGCCGAGCGTGCCCGGAACGAAGGCCTCGGTCCAGGAGCCGCGCATCGTGGTGGCCAGCGTGGCGACCGCCAGGAACACCGGTGCCACCAGCAGCATGGTGCCCACGTGGCCGAGGGTGGTGACGAAGAACGGCACCGAGGGATCGGCCAGCGCCGCGAGGCCAGAGATCCCGGATAGCCCGGCCCACAGCAGCCAGCTGAGGAACGCCATGCCGCCGCTGCTGAGCGCATTCAAGGTGGCGCGCGGCACGACGTAGAAAAGCGTGCCCAGGGCGATCCCCAGCACCCAGTAGGTGGCGATCATGCGTTCGACGAACCCGTCCACCAACGCGACCGCGGTGGCGTCCAGGTTGATGAAATAGGCGCCCGCCTGAGCCGCCGCCCCGAGCGCATAGGCACCCATGAAGGCGAGCAGCCCAAGGCCGAAGAACCAGATGCTGACGTAGGGGACGCGCTCACCGGATGCGAGCAGCGTCCGCCAGAAGGCGGCGTTCACGTTCAGCATCGCGAGCAGCAGCAGCCCAGGGATGGGCAGCCCCAGCAGGGCATGCGCCCCATCCGCGGCAAGGCTCGGGAGATAGGCGACGGCCACCAGGGAGATCACGCCCAGGTTCCAGAGCGCCATGGCGCCCCAGGCCATGCGCTCCCCCACAAGGCGGACGCCGAGGAGTCGCGGCGTGATGAAGAGGACAGCCGCGAA
>DASSCW010000307.1:0-5131 GCA_035697465.1 Candidatus Limnocylindria bacterium
ACCGGAGTTCGGAGAAGACTAGCGCCGGCCGCTCGCCATCCGGACCGCGTCCGGCCGGGAGCGCAGCCGCCACATCGCCCAGATCCCTACGGCCGGGCCGAGCGCCAGGAGACCGAACGCGAGGCGCCAACCGTCGCCATCGGCCGGATCGAGGAACGATACGCCCCAGATGGTGATGGCCGTCAGCAGGAATCACGCCGCGGTCTGTAAGGTCAGCGCCGACCCCGCCGTGCCGGGCGGCGCCAGCTCGCTGATGGCCGTCGAGAACTGGGCCGAGTCGGCGACGACGGTGACGCCCCACACCAATGCCACGGCCACCAGCAGCACCGGCCACGCACCGAAGAGGAAGCCGATCGCGAGGGCGCAGCTGCCGGAGCTTGCCATGGCAGCGATGGTCAGGGTCGTCCGGCCGAATCGGTCGGCCAGCGCGCCCGCCAGGACGCACCCGATGCCGCCGGCCGCCACGACTGCGAAGGCCACCAGGCTCGCCACTCCCGCGTCGGCCGAGCCGGTGGCGGCGAGGGATGCGGCCAGGAAGACCGGGATCCAGCTCCACATGGCGTACAGCTCCCACATGTGGCCGAGATAACCGAGGTTCGCCAGCCGGACCGATGGCTCGCGCAGCGCTGCGCGAGCGACTGCCGGGCTGAATCGGGTGGCGGGAACCGTGAAGGGACCATCCGCCACGGCCATGGCGGCGATCACCGCACCGATGCCGGCACCGAGGCTGGCGGTGAGCACGATGGTCTGCCAATCGGCCTGAACGGCCGATCCGGCGGCGCGCAGTAGATGCGGCAGCGCCGAGCCGATGGTAATGGCGCCGATCAACGTGCCGACCGCCAGTCCGCGGCCTGCCCTGAACCAGCCGGCGAGCACCTTCATGCCAACCGGGTAGACGGCTGCGATCCCTGCGCCAGTGAGGAAGCGGAATGGCAGGGCGCTGGCGAGGTCGGTCGCCAGGAGCGCGAAGCCAGCGTTCGCCGCCGCCGCGAGCACCGCCCCGGTGGCTATGAGCCACCGAGCGGAGACGACGTCCGGCACGCCCAACGCCGCGAGCGCGACCGCGCCACTGGCGAATCCGAGCTGCACGGCGACCGTCAGGCTGGCAACACCCACGGCATCGATGCGCCATTCGCGAGCCAATGAGGCGGAAACCGCGGTGCCGCTGAACCAGGTGCCCAGCACCAGCAGCACGGCGGTGGCGAGGACGGCCAGCTGCGACCAGCGTGCCCCGGGTTCGACCGCCGGGGAGTCGGTCACGCGTCTCCTTCGGCCAGGAATGCCTCCACGCGCTCGTCATAGGCGTCCATCGAGGAACGGACGGTGTGCCCGCACGACGGGTCGACCTCCAGGCGGGCATCGGGAATGTGGTCCGCGACCAGTCGCGTCGCCTCGGGCGGCACCACCTGGTCCAGCCCGCCGCCGAGAATCAGCGCCGGCACACCGATCTCGCCCAGTCGATCCGTGACGAACGAGCTCGGGTCGAGGGTGGCGCGCAGCTCGCCGACGAAGCGTTCCGGGGTGGCGGGCCGCGGCTGGAGTCGTGCCGCGGCCTCGAAGGCCGGTGCTGTGCCGCCGGTGGACGGCTTCATGACCGTCGCCATGTGGCTGAAGAACATGTCCCAGTCGTTGCGCTCGGCCATGGCGATCCATTGGGCCATCCGCTCGGCCATCGCGGACTCCGGCGGGGTCTCGGATGCAACCGACGCCAGCACCAGCCGTGCGACCAGCTCCGGGTGGTCGATAGTCAGCCACAGCGAGATCCGGCCGCCGCCGGATTCCGCCTCGATCGCGAATGGCGGCTGCGGTCCGCCGTTGGCTGCCAGCCACCGCGCGGCGGTGGCCACGGCGTCCGCGATCACGCGCGGATGCATGGCGTGCTCGACGTGGGCAGAGTCATCGGGCAGGGGCCGGCCAATGACCACCACCGGACGATGCCGCGCCCTGGACTCCCAGCGGCGCTGCAGCACCTGCTCGGTGCCTGCCAGCGGACGCAGCCCGGTTTCGACGCCGCCCAAGACGAGCAGCGGAACTCCGTCGCCCCCGGCACTCGGCAGCCTGAAGGCCTCGATCCGTCCGCCGCGGATCGGGATGGAGACGGCGCCGGGCTGGTCAACCATGGGTCGCATTGTCGCCTGCTAGCATCGGCTCATGATCACCCGCGAGGACGTCGTCCACGTCGCCGCCCTGGCGCGGCTTGGCCTTACGGACGATGAGATCGACCGCATGCAGGGGCAGCTCAACCGCATCCTCGAAGCGGTGGGCGAGCTGCAGTCGGTCGACACCAGCAGCGTCGGCCCCACGGCGCAAGTAATCGCGCTGGAGAACGTGATGCGCGACGACGTCGCGCGCCCGGGCATCGGTCGCGAGGCGGCGCTCGCCAACGCGCCCATCCGCGAGGGATCGATGCTGCGCGTGCCGGTGATCCTCGAGGAAGGACGCTAGGGACCGATGGAGACGGTCACGCTGCCGCTCGCGGACCGGACGATCACGGAGGTCGGGGAGCTGCTCCGCACCCGCCAGGTCAGCTCACGCGAGCTGACGGAGGCGTGCCTCGCCCGCATCGATCGCGATGCGGAGCGGCTGAACACGTTCCTGGCGATCGGTCGAGACCGCGCGCTGGCGGCCGCCGATGCCGCTGACGCTCGGCTCGCCTCCGGTGAGGGAACGGATCGGCCGTTGCTCGGCATCCCGTACGCCCTGAAGGACATCTTCGTCACGCGCGCGCTGGACGATGCCGGCCAACCGGACGGTGGCCTGCCGACGACCGCCGGCTCGCGCATCCTGGAGGGCTATCGGTCGCCGTACGCGGGCGACGCGGAGGAGCGCCTGACGAGCGCGGGCGCCGTGCTGGTGGGCAAGACGAACTGCGACGAGTTCGCGATGGGATCCAGCAACGAGAACAGCGCCTACGGACCGGTCCACAACCCCTGGGACGAGTCGACGGTGCCGGGGGGCTCCTCCGGCGGCTCATCCGCCGGCGTCGCAGCCGGACAGATGTTCTTCGCACTGGGCACGGACACCGGCGGCAGCATTCGCCAGCCGGCCTCGCTGACCGGGGTCATCGGCCTGAAACCGACGTACGGGCGGGTGAGCCGATACGGCATGGTCGCCTTTGCCTCCAGCCTGGATCAATGCGGGCCATTCACGCGCAGCGTGCGCGACTGCGCCCTGGTCCTCGGCGCCCTGGCCGGCCACGATCCGCGTGACTCGACCAGCGTCGACGTGCCGGTGCCGGACTACGCCGGCGCGTTGACGGGCGAGATCAGAGGACTGCGCCTGGGCGTGCCGCGCGAGTATTTCGTGGCTGGCATGGAACCGGGCGTCGAGGCGGCGGTGCGCGAGGGGATCGCGGTCCTGGAGGCCCTGGGCGCCGAGATCGTGGAGGTCTCGCTGCCGTCCACGGACAAGGGCCTGGCTACCTACTACATCATCGCTCCGGCCGAGGCGAGCGCGAACCTGGCGCGCTATGACGGGGTGAAGTACGGGCTCAGCGTCGGCGAGGACGATCTGCTCACTAACTACCTGCGCACGCGCGGCGATGGCTTCGGCGCCGAGGTGAAGCGGCGCGTGATGCTGGGGACCTACGCGCTGTCGGCCGGCTATTACGACGCCTACTACGTCAAGGCGCAGCAGGTGAGGACGCTCATCAAGGCAGAGTTCGACGCGGTCCTGGCCGATGTCGACGCGTTGATTGCTCCCACCTCGCCGAGCGTCGCATTCAAGATCGGCGCCAAGACCCAGGATCCGCTGCTCATGTACCTGAACGACGCCTGCACGCTGCCCGTGAATATCGCCGGGCTGCCGGGCGTATCGGTCCCGTGCGGGCTGTCCAACGGCCTGCCGGTGGGGCTGCAGGTGATCGGCCGCGCCTTCGACGAGCTGACGATCCTGCGCGTCGCCGACGCCTATGAGCGCGCGGCGGGCTTCAGCGCCCTGCGGCCGCCGACAGCCCACGATTGATCCGGCAGCCCGGGGTCGGTTGTCAAAATTCACATGGCATGACCGCAATTCGTGCCGCCATGAGCGGACGGCGGTCATATGGCCACGTGGTGTGAATGAGGGCCCTTGTCCGTAGTCAGACGGTCACCGGGTGTGAACAGCGCCCGGAATCGGGCCGGGATCCGGAATAGCGGTCATGGCATGTGAATCTGGCGTAAATCGGACGCCGCCGCAGGCCCGTCTACACTCTCAGGGCAATGCCCGAGATCAGCCACATTCGCCTCAGCGCTCCCGATCAGGCATCCCTGAACCGCGTCCTGCGAGAGGGCGGCGCCCAGTCGTTCCCACAGTGGCTCTACGCGGAGCCCGGCGCTGAGCTGCGCATCCTGTGGTGGGGCCTGCGTGGCGCGATCGAGCCCGTAGCGACGCCCGATGACGGTCGAGCCGGCCTCTTCCCGCGGCCGGTCGACGATTGGACCGATGCGCCGCGCGCCGTCGTTCTGGCCACGGCGAGCCTGGATCGTGCGGTAACGGACCTGGAGCCGCTGATCGGGGCGGACTGGCACGACGTGGGGCCTGATCCGGTGCTCGCTGCGACCTGCCGACGCATGACGCTTGGCCGCGGCATCCTGGTCCTGGCCGAGCCGGCGGAAGAGGGCTACGCGGCGGAGTGCCTGGCGCAGTACGGCGAGGGACCGGTGGCAGTCGCCGTCGACGGGACGACCACCACGGGGCGCGCGGTCACCGACAACCCGGTGACCGATGGGCCGGCGAGCTGGGTCCGTCTGGGGCCTGGGCCTGCCCCGTACTTCCTCTTCCTGCCAGCCGGATGACGCCCGAGGAGCACGCGGCGAGCGTCATCGACTGGTGGGCCACTCGTGACGAGCGTCTCCGCGATCCGAACGGATGGCTGACACTAGTCGGATTGCACTGGCTGCAGCCCGGCGAGAACACCTTCGGCGCCGATCCCTCGAATGACATCGTGCTGAATGGGACCGATGTTCCGGCACATGCGGGCGCACTGCGGCTGACCGATGGGGACGTGCGACTGCGCTACGCCGATGAGGAGCTGCGGGACGAGCCACTCGTGTCAGACCGCGAGGGCGAGCCGACCGTCATCCAGTTGGGCAGCCTGCACATGTACGTCATCGAGCGCGGCGAGCGGCGAGGCCTGCGCGTCCGGGATCAC
>DASSCW010000308.1:0-2064 GCA_035697465.1 Candidatus Limnocylindria bacterium
GGCGACAGGAATGGCACCAGCGGCTCATGGAAGTGCAGCACGTCGAACTTGTGCTTTGCGAGCAGCGCGCGCGCCCGTTCCTTGAAGCGCCAGCTCAGCGTCACGCGACCCATGCTGCCGTTGGCCGGGAACGCGAAGCCAGTGCCCAGGCGGATGACGTGACCCTCGGTCGTCCGTTCCTTGCCGTACTTGCTGGTGATGATCCAGACGTCGTGGCCGAGGCGACGCATCGCCTCGTAGGTGTGGCGCACGTGTTCGTTGACCCCGCCCGGGTGCGGGTAGCCGTACGGGCTGACGATGCCGACCTTCAATGGACCGCGAACCGGGGCGGCCTGGACCGATGGATCGGCGACCCGCCGTCCCTCCGCGACGTTGGCTCGCGTCATCGCCACTCTCCTGTGGGACGGAGAGTATGCCGCAGGTGTCGAGCCTTGGCGACGAGCTGACGGCCGTAGACAGAGACGTTGTGCCAGTTGCTCCAATGCATGCCGTCGGGCTCCGTGAGGTGGCCCTCCAGCGCCCGGCGGTAGTCATCGGCCGATGAACCCGGGAACCAGGTCCAGCCGGTGCCGACATGCTCCAGCACGTGGGCGTCGGAGTTGCCGACCGCCGGCAGGTGCAGGACCGCCTCGTTCAGCCGTGCCCGCGCAAGGCGCCGCGCGCGTCCCGCCGCGCTGGGATTCAGCAGCTCGATCCCATCCAGGTGGTGCCGGGCATCGGGGTCGTCCTGGAGGGTGAGCAGGGAGCGACGGCCGAGGCTCGGGGTGAGTGGCGCCATGGTATGCGGCGCGATCGCCAGCCCGCCCTGGTCGTGGATGCGCTCCAGCGTCTCGGCCAGTGGCCGCAGGGCGGGAATCCGCTCCTCGACGAAGAGGGCCAGCAGGTGGCCGCGGCGGGTGGTGATCTCCTCGCCCACGACGAGCTCGAAGCTGAAGGTGCCCGCGCGATGGATCTCGCGTGCCCGCAGCGCGCCGTCCAGGCGCTCGTGGTCCGTGATCGCCACCACGTCGAGGTCGGTGTGGCGCTCGACGTGGTCGAGCAACGCCTCGATCCCCGCCGTACCGTCCGAGTACAGCGTATGAAGGTGCATGTCCGCCTTGCCACGCGTCTCACCCGCCCGCGCGCTCACCTCGGCGCCTCCGGCTCTCGACGCTGGTCGGTCCAGAACGGCTGGAAAGCGGCCCACCACTGCTCCGGCGCCTCGCCGATGGCCGACTCGAAGGCTCTCGCCAGCGCGACCGTCAGTGCCGTCACCTCATCCTCGGGCTGCCCGTTCTCGGCCGCTTCGATGCGCTCGGCGCGAACCTCGAATCGCTCGGGGGCGGTGCGCAGCACGCGGGCCATGATGAGGGGCTTGCCGGTTCGCAGCGCCAAGGCGGCCGGCCCGCCCGGGAGCGTTGTCGGACGCCCGAACATGGTGACCGGCACCCCGTCGCCCGCCAGGTCACGATCGGCGACCAGCGCCACGATGTCGTTACGGCGCAGGGCGGCCAGCATCGGCCGAAAGGCGTGGCTCAGCGGCACGACCTTCATGCCCTGTCCACTGGCACGTCGGGCGCGCATGAACTCGAACAGCTCCGGCGATCCCGCCTCCTCGACCGGCGCCACGCCGGTCAGACCGGACGCCGCGACGAAGTGGCCGACCGGCTCGAAGTTGCCCAGGTGCGGCACGGCGACCACCGCTCCGCCGCGGATGATCGGATCCCAGTAGGCCCAATCCTCGATCCGCACCATCTCCGGGATCCGCTCCGCACGGTAGTACGGGCCGCGCAGCAGCTCCAGCCAGTAGCGGGCGTGGTTGACGAACGCCTGCTCCACCATCCGTGCGAACGGCCGTCCCGTCGTCGGCCGGCCCGTCGCCTCGGCGATGCGGCGCAGGTTCTCGGCCACCAGGGTCCGGCGCTCCGGCGCCAGGCGGTGCCAGGCGCGCCCCGCGAGGTCGGCCAGGCCGTAGGCCATGCCGCGTGGCAATGATCGGGCGATCAGGTCGGCCAGCCAGAGGCCGAGGCGCAACGCGATGCCTCGCATCAGGTCAGGCGGTCGCCGTCCGGGTCCAGTCCTCGC
>DASSCW010000309.1:0-20670 GCA_035697465.1 Candidatus Limnocylindria bacterium
CCACCCGGTCGGCCACGCGGTTCACGCCGGCAGCCGTATAGGAGCCGCAATCGATGTTGACGAGCGTCTCCAGCTCGGCCAGGTACCGCGGCAGGCGTGCCTCGACGGCCTCCTGCAGGGTGGGCGGGGGCGGCATGGCGCGTGAGTATACTGCCGCCCATGCCGCAGGCCGCCAGCGCCGACGGGGTCGAGCTGCTCGAGCTCCGTGTGCTGGACGGACCCAACCGGTTCTTCACCCGGCCGGCCGTCAAGCTCGAGTTCGGAGCCGATGAGCCGGGCGTCGCCGCCGAGGTTGCCACGGCCGCCGGGCAGACGATTCGGCATCTCTACGCCGCCCTCGAGCTGAGCCCGCCACGCCTCACCATGCGCGACTCCGCGGATCGCCACCGGGCGGCGATCGCCTTCCCGTGGCACCGTCGCGCGATCGCCCAGGCGGTGGGCACCGCCGCCTCGCGGGTGGCCCTGGGGATCACCACCGAGCGCCGGGAGCTGCGCGCCCTGCGCGCCATCGCGCCCGGCCCGCGGCCGCACCTGCCGACTCCGCATGTGCCGGTGGTGGCGATCACCGGCACCAACGGGAAGAGCACCACCACCCGCCTGATCGCGCACATCGCGCGCGAAGCCGGCCGGCGGGTCGGGATGACCAACTCGGACGGCATCTACGTCCGCGACGAGCTGGTGGAACCGGGCGACTGGACCGGCTTCGGGTGCGCCGGCCGCGTGCTGGCGGAGCCGGGCCTGCAGCTGGCCGTCCTGGAGACCGCACGCGGCGGAATCCTGCTGCGCGGCATCGGCTATGCGGCCAACGACGTGGCAGTGGTGACCAATGTCTCGGCCGACCATCTTGGCCTGCAGGGGATCGACACCCTGGACGAGCTGGCGGAGGTGAAGGCGGCCATCGTGCGCATCACCCGCCGCGGCGGGTGGGCGGTGCTGAACGCGGACGACCAGCGGGTGTGGGCGATGCGGCGCGAGACGCGCGCCGGCTGGTACGCCTTCAGTCTGGAGCCGGACAGCCCACGCGTGCGCGAGGCGCTGGCGCGCGACGGACGGGCCGCCGTCCTGCGCGAGGGCGTGGTGACGCTGCTGCGAAACGGCGGTCGCGCCCGGAAGATCGCGCCGGTGGCCGACCTGCCGGTCACCTTCGGCGGCCTCTCCACGTATAACGTGGCGAATGCGCTGGCCGCGGCCGCTGCCTGCGACGCGCTGGGCTTCTCGGCGAACCGAATTGCGGCAGGGCTGCGCTCCTTCACGCTGGACACGGGCGCCAATCCTGGGCGCCTCAACCTCTACGAGCGGCGCGGCACGCTGGTGCTGATCGACTTCGCCCACAACGAAGCCGGCCTGAAGGGCCTGCTCGAGGTCGCGCGCCAGCTCGTGGCGGATCGGGGAAAGGTGCGGCTGGCGGTCGGCACGGCGGGCGATCGGACCGATGAGATCCTGCACAACCTTGGCGCCCTGGCCGGCGCGGGCGCGGACGACGTGGTCATCTGCGAGAAGCGCCACTACCTCCGCGGGCGCGACCTCGAGTCGATGAACGAGATCCTGCGGGCCGGGGCCAAGGCGGGGGGCTATCGCCGCAAGGTGGAGTCGTTCCCGTCCGAGCTCAGCGCCCTTCAGGCACTCGTGCGACGTTCCAAGGCGGGCGACCTGGCGGCGGTGATGACCCACGCCGAGCGTGCCGAGATCGCTGAGTGGCTGGCGTCGGTGGGGTTCACGCCGGTTCCGCTGGCGCGGCTGCAGGTCCTGCTCGCGAGCTAGGGCTAGACCTCGATCTCGACCTCGGGCTCGTCTGTGGCGAGCATGGTCACGGCGGTCATGCTCACCGGGCTGCCGCTGCCGCCGTGCTGGCGACGCTGCAGCTCCTTCCACACGTCGTTGGCGTGATCGACGCAGACCACGATCAGGTCCCCGTCCCGGCCGAGGTCGAGCGCGTGGCGCGTCGCCTCCAGCTCCTCCAGCACCGTCTCGACGGTGTCCGTCCGCGCGCCTGCCGCCATCGCCGCCCGCACGCCGCGCTCGATGAGCGCTGCGGTGTCGCCGCGGGGACGCCCGCGGTTGTTGGCGTCCTCGCGCAGGATCAGCGTGTCGAAGTATTGGGCAGCGGTCCGACCCAGCTCCACGATGTCCTCGTCGCGCCGGTCGCCGGCGGTCGCCATGACCCCGATCCGTCGTCCGGTCACCAGTGGACGCCGCCCGGCCGTTGACGGCTCGGCCAGTTGCTCCACGAACTCGCCCAGCGAGCGCACCGCCGGCGGGTTGTGGGCGTAGTCGACGATCACGCGGTAGCCGTCCAGCTCGAACATGTTGAGGCGGCCGGGCGCCATGAAGTACGAAGTCGTGAAGGTGCGCAGGCCCTGCCGGATGTCGTGCAGGTGCGCGCCGGCGGCCCAGGCCGCCGCGGTCGCGGCCAGCGCGTTCTGCACGTTCATCCGTGCTCGCCCCTCGAACGTCGCTGGCAGGAGATGGGTCCACACCAGCGGCATGCTCTTGCGCCCGTGGCGGAGGACGATCATCTCGCCGTTGCGCCCCGGCTCGATCGTCACGGCACGACGCCCGCGTGAGGCCTGCCGCTTGATCGCCTCGTTCTCCGGATCGACGCTGAAGTAGATGACCGAGCCCGACGAGTGCCGGCCCATGGCGGCCACCAGCGGGTCATCGGCGTTCAGGACGGCGGTGCCGTCGCGCGGCACGGCCTCGACCACGACGCGCTTCACATCGGCGAGCTGACGGATCGAGTTGATGCCGCCCAGCCCCAGGTGGTCGCCGGTGACGTTGAGCACGACCGCCACGTCGTTGCGCTGGTAGCCAAGGCCCTCGCGCAGGATCCCGCCGCGCGCCACCTCGAAGACCGCGAAGTCGACGGTAGGGTTCTGGAGCACGGTCGAGGCCGATCGGGGCCCGCTCATGTCGCCCTTCCGCACGAGCCGGCCGTCCACGAAGATGCCGTCGGTCGAGGTCATCCCGACCTTGCGGCCCATCCCCTTCATGATGTGGGCGATCATCCGCGCGGTCGTGGTCTTGCCGTTCGACCCGGTCACCGCCACGATCGGTATGCGCGAGGGCGTGCCGGGCGGGAAGAGGCCGTCGATGACTGGCTTGGCCACGTACTGCGCCTCGCCCTCGGTCGGGTGAGTGTGCATCCGGAAGCCCGGTGCCGCATTGACCTCGACGATGCCGCCGCCGGTCTCGCGCACCGGCACGCTGATATCCGGGCAGATGAAGTCGATGCCGGCGATGTCCAGGCCCACCACACGCGCCGCCAGCTCGGCGATCTCCACGTTGTCCGGGTGCGCCTCATCGGTCCGGTCGATGCTGATGCCGCCGGTGCTCATGTTGCCGGTCCGCTTCAGGTAGACCCGCACGCCGCGGGGCGGCACATCGGACAGCTCGAAGCCCTGCTCACGTGCGTAGCCGATGGACTCATCGTCGACCTTGATGCGCGTCAGCACCTTCTCGTGGCCGATGCCGCGGCGCGGATCGGCGTTCGTGATCTCGACCAGGTCGCTCACCGAATGCTTGCCGTCGCCCACGACGTGGGCCGGGACGCGCTGGGCGACGGCACGCAGGATGCCGCCGATGACCAGGCAGCGATAGTCGTTGCCGGTGAGGTACGACTCCACCACCACGCCGCCACGACGCGACTCGGCCAGGGCGGCGGCGTAGCCGGCCCGCACGGCGTCGTCATCGGCCAGGTTGAGCATCACGCCCCGGCCATGGTTCCCGTCCAGCGGCTTGATCGCCACCGGGTAGCCGATGGTGGCCGCCGCGGCCGACGCCTCCTGGGCACTGCGCACCACCTCGGAGCGGGGCACCGGCACTCCGGTCGCCGCCAGCAGCTTGTTGGTCAGCTTCTTGTCGGAGGCGATGTCGACCCCCAGTGAGCTCGTGGCGCTGGTCATCGTTGCCCGGATGCGCTTCTGGTGGATGCCGTGCCCCAGCTGCACGAGCGACGCCTCGTTCAGCCGGATGCTGGGGATGTCGCGCAGGGCGGCCTCGTCGAGGATCGCCTGGGTCGACGGGCCGAAGGCTGCCCGCTCGGCGAGCAGCACGAGCTTCTCGAACTCGAGGCGGAAATCGAATCCCGGCTCGGCCTTGACCAGGTGGTTGACGATCCTGACCGCCAGCCGACCGGCCGCAAGGCCGACGCTCTCCTCGCCGAAGGAGTAGACGACGTGGTAGCGGCCCGGCTCCCCGGCGCTGCGGGTCTTGCCGCGGCCGACCTCGGTGCCCGCCTCGCGTTGCAGCTGCAGCGCGATGTGCTCCGCGACGTGGCCCAGCCACGTTCCCTCACGCAGCCGCTTCTCGAAGCCGCCCGCCTTGCCGGTGCCGCACGAGTGGGTGCCGACGCCGGGCACAAGGTCCAGGAGCCCTTCCACGAACCCCTTGATCGTGTTGGAGGGGAAGTCCTCGAGCACGCCGAGGTCGACCACGAGCTTGATCGCCGGCTCGTAGCTCCAGTAGTTCGGCCCGCGGAAGACCCGCGTCTCCAGGATCTTCACCGACGGCGTCGGCTTCACGGTCCGGCGCTTGGCGGCGCTGCGCTCCGCCTTCGCGACCGACCGCGGCGCGATCGCCCCCTTTACGGCCTGGCGGGTCACTCGCTCGCCTCCTCCTCCAGGCGGCGGGCGTGGAGCGCGCGGCGACGGGCCTTCTCGGGCGCGGTGTCATCGGCGCCCTCCGCAGCGATGCGCCGGATCAGCTTGCGGGTCACGTTCGATGCGGTCGCCAGCTTGGCCAGGTCGCGGTCGGTGGCTGATATGGGCCGCAGCGGCGCGAGCAGGCGTCGCTTGCGCAGGTCGAATCGGTAGCCCGGCGGGATCGAGTGCAGCACGACCCCGCTGACCATCATCGGCCGATGCCGCTTCACCTCGTAGGCGTCGGTCTGAAGGCGCGCCGGGTCCAGGATGGTGACCGATCCCTTGCCGAGCACCTCCATCACGCCGGATGGACTCACGAGCGCGGCGGTGTCCTCGTCGATACCCATCCCCAGCAGCGCCGGCGACTGCGCGACGAGCGCCAGCAGCCGTCCGATCCGGTTCCGCTGCTCGAAGTGCTGGTCGATGATCACGCCCGGCAGGAGGCCGAGCCCGGCGCTCATCTGCGTCATCCGCTGCTTGGGTGTCGTGCCGCTGGTCCCGAAGGCGACCATGTGGGTGCTGATGGCCGATGCCCCCGCGCTGGTCCCCGCCACGATGCTCCCGTGCCGGTGGCGATCGATGATCGCTCGTCCGAGCGCGGTGCCGCCGATCACGCTGGAGAGGCGCAGCTGGTTGCCGCCGGTCATGAAGACGCCGGTCGCGTCATTCACCGCCTCGACCGCCGACGCCTGGTTCGCGTCGTCACGCGTCAACGGCCGCAGGCCGCGCACGTCGGGGATGCCGAGCTGTCGGAAGAGGGAGACATAGAGCTCGGTCGCCTCGTCGCCGAGTGATGACGCGGTCGAGACGATCGCCACGCGCGCGTCGGCACCACCCGCGAGCGAGACGAAGCGCGACAGGATCTGTCGCTGTCGCAGCTTGTCCTCGGCCCCACCGATGATCAGGAGATGCCCGGTCCGTGGCGCGGCCGGGCGGGAGGTCGGCACCATGTCGGGCCGCAGCATAGCTGGTGAGTTCGCCACGGCGGCGAGCGGCCCGCTCGTCGTATGCTCGCGGGATGGCCGCCGGCAGCGAGACACGCAACCAGACGCGCACGGAGGAGCGCGACTACTACCAGGTGCTCGGCGCCGAGCCGTCCGCCACCGGTGCCGACCTTCGCGCCGCCTTTCGGGAAGCGGTACTGCGCCATCACCCCGACCGCAGCACCACCAGCCAGCTGGCCACGCGGCGGACGGCTGTCCTGAACCGTGCCTGGCGGGAGCTGCGCGATCCGCTGCGACGCCTGCACTACGATCGCGCGCTCGAGCGCGGCAATGCCGAGACGCTCGACTGGCCGCTGGAGCCGGACGAGGCTCCGACGCGCGGGGCGCGTCGCCGTCGGCAGCCGACCTTTGAAGCGCCGAGCCCATGGCACCAGCCGCAATGGCGCAGCGTGGCCGGCTTCCGCGTCCCGGCAGAAGTCTTCATGGCCGGGCCAAGCGTGCAGGACGCCTGGATCGTGGCCAACCGGATCACCGGCGAGGACTGGCGCGAGCACTCCGAGCTCTACTGGCTGCGCTACGCGGCGGCCTATTACCGCGACCGCGGCCGCCAGGACGACTGGATCGGCGCCATGGAGCGGCTGGTCGACCTGGACCCCTCATACGACACGCTGGTGCGTGCCGACCTGCGTGCCGCCTACGTGAGCACCGGCATGTTCCTGCGCGGCATCGGTTACCTGCGGCAGGTGGCGGAGCGCTATCCGGCTTCGAGCGCGCCGCGGCGATGGATCGAGCGCGAGCTGCGCGTCCTGCTCGCCGAATTCCGCGACCAGCGCGTGCGGCGCGGCACGACCGAAGAGCGTGCGGAGGCGGCAGAGCTCCTGCTCAACTTCCTCGAGGCGCTCGAGATGGAGCCTGGCTTTCCCGACATCCGAGCCGCGATCGCTGCCCTGCGGCGCGCCGGGCACCACGGGCGCGCGGCCGAGCTGGTCGAGCGGGTGGTGCAGCAGCCTGTCACGGAGCCGGCCCGCTGGTTCAGCATCGTCCAGCTGCTGACCGAATCGGGACAGCTGGACCGCGCCTCTTCGTTGCTGGCGGCCCTGGCGCGCGGCGATCATCCCGAGGCCCTCGATCGACGGCGGATTGGCGGCGATCCGGTCCGGCGCATCGGCGCCGCCCGGCGCAGGCTCACGCGAGCACGGGAACGTGCCGCCGCAGCCGGCGTGCGATAGGCTTCTGCGCCGATGTCCGTGAGCGCCGTCCTTCGCGTGGCACTTGGCGCCCTTGCGGGGGGCCTGGCAGCCGGCGGGGCGGCGTGGTTGGGGGCAGCCAGCGGCCAGTCAGGGCCCTTCGTGGTGCTGGTGGTCGTGGTCATCGCACTGGTCGGCTTGTGGCTTGGCGCGGCCCCTGCGGTCGCAGCGTACGTCATGGCCGGCGTGATCATGTTCATCGGCTCGATCCCTGCCGAAGGGCGAACGATCGCGACGGCCGACCTGGTCCGACTCGCCACCTTTTCCATCGGCTCGCCCATCGTGATCCTGCTGGCGGCGAGGATGGAAGGGCTTGCACGAGACTCGCGCCGGGCCACGAGGGCCACCGCTTCCGTCGAGCAGCTGGCGTCGGACGAACGGCAGGCTGCCGCGGCCACCCGGCAAGAGCTCCACGAGGCTCTCGAGCTCGTCGAGCGGGAGCGCACGCGGCTGGGCGAGGTCGCCGAGGCCATCCCGGAGCCTCTCATCGTCTATGACGCCGAGGGTCGCGGCAGCTACGGCAACCGGGCGGCACTCCGGACATTCGGGCGCAGCTTCTTCGACCGGCCGATCGATGAGTGGGGACGCGAGGCGGAGCCGCGCGACGAGCAGGGCGAGCCGCTGCCGGGTGAGGAATGGCCGCAGCTACGAGCGCGGCGGGAGGCATTCAGCCGGCGCCTCCTCGTGCGCCTGCCGATGACGGGACGGGACCTGCTGATCGACGTGGAAGGCACGCCGCTGCCGGGGGGTGGCTGCGTGCTGCTGCTGCGCGACGTCGGCAAGGAGGTCGACGAGCGGCGCCGTCTGTCGCGATTCGCGAGCTTCGTCGCGCATGAGCTCCGAAATCCGCTGGCAGTGGCGAAGGCGCGCATCGAGCTTGCGAACCGCGATGCATCGCGAACGTCCCGTGCGGTGAGCCACGGTGAGCGCGCCCTGGAGTCGGTGGATGCCGCGATCGGAATCCTGGAGCGGCTCGAGCTCTTCTCACGGGCAGAGGCTGGACGGCTCGAGGCCAGCTCCGAGACATTCGATCTGCGTGCCGCCAGCGACGCCAGCATCGAGCGGCTGCGCGCCCGGGGAAGCGACCGGGAGGTGCGGGTCACCGCAAACGGCGACGCGACCGTCAACGGCGACCGGCCGCTGACCGAGCAGGCCATCACGAATCTGTTGATCAACGCGGATCGCTACTCTTCGCCGGAGCGCCCGATCGAGATCGAGATCGACACGCGCGACACGCCGATGCTCCGGGTTCGCGACGCCGGCCCCGGCATCCCCGACGACATCGCCGAGGTGATCTTCCGGGATCGCGTGAGCTCTGGACGCGGCCTGGGGATCGGCCTGTTCCTGGTCCGTGCGGCGATGCAGGCCCAGGGCGGTTCGGTCCAGCTCGAGCAACGACGACCGCGCGCAGCCTTTGTCTTGCGCTGGCCGCTTGCCGCTTCCACGGGGAATGGCTCCGCGAGCGACTTGCCGAGGTGAAGCCCACGGACCTGCTGCGGCTGCGTGACGCCGTCGCAGCGTACCCGTCCGAACCGTCCGACGAGCAGATGGCCGAAGAGCTCGGCATCCCGCTCACTCAGCTGATTCGATTCGACATGAACACGCTCGGTGGCGGTCCACTGCCGGCGGTTGTCGAGGCGCTGGCCGCCTACGACCCCGCTCGCGTGGTGGAGTACGGCGACCAGAACTACGCACGCCTTCGGGTGGCAATCACTGCGGCAACCGGCGCGCCTGCGCATCGGATCATCCCCGGCGCCGGGGCGGACGAGCTGATCCGGCTGGTCACCACCATGACACTTGGTGACGGCGATACCGTCGTCATCCCCACGCCAACCTTCGCCATGTTCGCCGTCGAGGCTCGGCTGGCCGGAGCGCGGGTGGTCGAGGTCCCGCGTCGCGTCCCTTATGAGCGCCAGGGCGTCGAGGCAATCCGCGCCGTCGCGGAGGCGACGGGTGCGCGGCTGGTGTGGCTGTGCTCACCGAACAACCCAACCGGCGACATGTACGACCACGACGAGATCGAGCAATTGGCCGATGGGCTGGCGGCCATGGTCGCCGTGGACTGCGTCTACCAGGAGCTCGCCGAGGTGGAGACCAACTTGCTGCCCGAGGGCCTCAGCCTGCTGCCCATCCAGGAGCGGCACGCGAACCTGTTGATCCTGCGCTCGCTCTCCAAGGCCTACGGGCTGGCCGGCGCCAGGGTCGGCTACCTGGTGGTGCCGGAGGCGCTGGCGGCGCGCTTCGAGGCCGCCCGTCTGCCTCTCGCCATCGGCGGGCCGAGCGAAGCGGCTGCCATCGGCGCGCTGTCGGACGTTCGGACTGCGCGGGTCCGGCTGGCCGGGATCGTCAATGAGCGCGAGCGGCTGGCCGCGGCCTTCATCCGGCTGGGCTGGCAGGTCTACGAGTCGCACACCAACTTCCTGCTGGTGCGACCTCCGGACGCCGCCGGCACTGCGGCCGCACTGCTGGCGCAAGGGCTGCCGGTGCGCAGCTACCCGGCCGGCCCGTTGGCCGACTGGTTGCGCGTCACCGTTCGGGCGGCGGCTGAGAACGACCGCCTGCTGGCAGCGCTGGGCGCCTAGTCCGCGGCTGCCTCTGTGATCGGACCGAGGCCGAGCGCCTCGATGTCGGCCCGGATCTGCCCGGCGTCGCCGACGGCCACCATCAGGAATTGGTCCGGCTGGAGCAGGGACCGCGCCGCGGTCAGCACGCCATCGGCCCCGACCGCCTCCAGGTGCTGGCGGTACGTCTGCCAGTAGTCGTCCGGCAGGCCATAGACGGCGACCGGCTCGATGGCCATCGCGACTCCGCCGGTGGTCTCGAACCGCAGCGGGAAGACTCCGACCAGGAAATCACGCGTCTCCAGCAGCTCGGCTTCGTCGGGCGCCGCGTCACGCATGTGGGTCAGGATCTCCACCATCTCGCGCAGCGCATCGGCGGTGACCTCCGTCTGGACTGCCGCCCCGGCGTTGAACGGCCCCGCGGCGCGTCGGGGATCGAAGCCGGCCCGAGCGCCGTAGGTGTAGCCCAGCTCTTCGCGCAGGCGTCGGTTCAGGCGCGATCCGAAGGTTCCGCCCAACAACGCCCCCAGCACCATTGCCGGGAAGTAGCGCTCTGAGCGTCGAGCGATGCCCAGATGGCCAACCCGGAGCTCGGTCTGGACCGATTCCGGCCGGTCGATGATCACGACGCGGCGGTCGCCAGCCGCGCGGGACTCGAACGTGCGATGGCCCGGGCCGCCGCCCGACCAATCTCCCAGGTGCCGCTCGGCGGCTGCCAGCACGGCGTCAGGTTCGACCGGCCCGGCCACGATGAGATTGGCGGTGCCCGGTCCCCAATGGGTGGCGTGATGCGCCCGAACGTCGTCGAGCGCCAGGTCACCCACGCTTTCCGGCGTCCCGGCCGAGAGGCGCCGGTATGGCGTCGTGGCGTCGAAGAGGTGCCGCAGGAACATCTCGTCCGCAAGCCGGCCGGGATCGGCCCGTGCCTGCAGGATGTCCGCCAGGCGCTCGGCCTTGAGGCGCTCGAATTCGGTCGGATCGAGTCGCGGCTCGCGCACCATCTCGGCCAGCAAAGCGATGCCCGCGTCGGTGTGCTCCGGCAGTGTCTGGAAGGCGGCGCGGGCCGAGTCCCAGCTTGACTCGCTGCTGACCTCGATGCCCAGCCGTTCCGTCGCCTCGGCAAAAGCGGATGCGTCGAGGCGTCGCGTGCCCGTTACGAGCAATTGCGCCGTGAGCGCAGCCACGCCAGCATGCTCTTCGTCCTCCGCCGCGGCGCCGGCGTCGACCAGCAGGTGGACGTTCACCATGGCCGCGCTGGCCAGCGGAACCACCCAGACCCGCATGCCGTTCGGGAGCTGGCTCCGGACGAAGTCCGGGAAGTGATACGGGCGCGGCGCGCCGGCAACCGGGCGCAGCGGGTTCACGGCGGTGGCCATCAGGCGGCCTCCTCGTTGCCGGCGGGCGCTTCGGCAGGCAGATATGTCAGCACCAGCCGGTTCTCCCGTCGCAGAGTCTCGCGCATGGCGGCGCGAACGCGTTCCGCGTCCACGGCGACATAGCGGCTCACCTCTGTGTTGATCCGTTGCGGCTCGTCGAAGAGGCAGGTGTACATGGAGAGCCGGTCGGCGCGCTCCGAGATGCGTTCGAGGCTCGACTCAACTGCCGCGGCGTGCAGGTTGCGCACCCGCTCGAGCTCCTCGTCGCTGGCGAGTGTGTCGGCCAGACCGTCGATCTCGGCCGACAGGGCTGCCTCCAGCTGCTCGTGGCTGACGCCCGGGCGCGCGGTCGCCCACATCGTGAACATCGACGCACCGCCCACCACCGGGAAGGGGAAGACGCTGACGTCCTGTGCCAGCTGGCGCTCCCGGACGAGCGTGCGGTACAGGCGGGAAGCTCGCCCGGTGCCGAGCAGGTCGGAGGCGACCGAGAGGTCTTCGAACGCATCGGTCCCGAACACGGGCATGCGGAACGCGAAGTAGACGCGCGGCAGCGGGACGCGATCGGGGACCAGGTCGCGGAGCTCCTGTCCCAGGTGCGGCGAAATCGACATGTCCGGCGCGGCGGGGAGGTTCGGGTTCGCCGGGATCGGCTCGAAGTGCCGCTTGATCATCTGCATGGCGGCCTCGGGCTCGAAGTCGCCGGCCACCGTCAGGACCGCGTTGTTGGGCGCGTAGTAGCTCGCGAAGAACTCGCTGACGTCCTCCAGGCTGGCCGCGTTGAGGTCCTCCATCGAGCCAATGGTGGAATGGTGGTAGCTGTGCCCCTCGGGGAAGAGAAGGCCCTGGATCCGCTCGTCCCAGGTGCCGTATGGCTGGTTGTCGACCGCCCAGCGGCGTTCGTTCTTCACGACTTCGCGCTGGTTGTCGAGCTTCTCCTGGGTCATGGCGGGCAGCAGGCTCGCGAGCCGATCCGACTCGAGCCACAGGCCGAGCTCCAGCTCGTGGCTGGGCAGCGTCTCGAAGTAGTTCGTGCGGTCCAGCCAGGTCGAGGCATTCAGAGTTCCGCCGGCGGCCTGGACCAAGGCGAAATGCTCACCCTTGGCCACGTGCTCCGACCCCTGGAACATCATGTGCTCGAAGAGGTGGGCGAAACCCGTGCGGCCGGGCTTCTCATGCTTGCTGCCGACGTCATACCAGAGGTTTACGGCCACGATCGGCGCGCTGTCGTCCTGCGAAAGGATCACGCGCAGTCCGTTCTGCAGCCGATGTCGCTGAATCGGAACGTCGGGCAAGGCAGCGTCCTTTGATCTGCGGAAAGCGGGGCACGAAGGCTACCACGACGGGTCGTGCGCGGCCCCTCCCGGCTTTGGCATGCGCATTGCGTAGAGGCTTATCGTGATCCCCGATATGCTCCTGCCGCGATGAGGATCGCCCAGGTTGCCCCACTGGCGGAAAGTGTGCCGCCGCAGCTGTACGGAGGCACCGAGAGGATCGTCTCGTACCTGACGGAAGAGCTGGTGCGGGCGGGCCACGAGGTGACGCTCTTCGCCAGCGGCGATTCGGAGACCACCGCCGAGCTCGTGGCGGTCACGGAGCGCGCCCTGCGCCTCGACCCGGACGTGATGGACCCGCTGGCGCACAGCATGGTGCTGTTGGAGCGGGTCGCCGCGGTAGAAGATCGCTTTGACGTTGTCCACTTCCACTTCGACCACACGCAATACGGCTACATGCGCCGCCTTGACGTTCCGTCCGTGGCGACGATGCACGGGCGCATGGATCTCCCGGAGCTCGTCCCGCTGTTTGACGAGTACGCCGAGATCCCGCTGGTATCGATCTCGGACGCCCAACGCGAACCGCTGCCGAATCTGAACTGGCTTGCCACCGTCTACCACGGCCTCCCGATGGAGCAGATCCGGGCGTATTCGGAGCCTGGCTCGTACCTGGCCTTCCTGGGTCGCATATCGCCCGAGAAACGGCTTGACCGCGCGATCGAGATCGCGCACCGCTCAGGGCTGCCGCTCAAGGTCGCGGCAAAGGTCGACGACGTGGATCGCGATTACTTCGAGGCCGAGATCAAGCCGCTGATCACGGCCGAGGTGGAGTTCGTCGGGGAGATCGGGGAGGAGGCGAAGGACGACTTCCTGGGTCATGCCGCCGCCCTCCTCTTCCCCATCGACTGGCCTGAGCCGTTCGGCCTGGTCATGATCGAGTCGGCAGCGCGGGGAACGCCAGTGGTCGCCTTCCGCAATGGATCGGTACCCGAAGTGATCGACGAGGGGGTGACGGGTGTCGTGGTCGATGACGTCGATCAGGCGGTCGCGGCGATTCCGGATGTCCTGGCGCTTCCGCGAACGGCTGTCCGCGAGGCGGCGGTCAGGCGGTTCTCGGCTGAGCGAATGGCGCGTGACTACGTGTCGGTCTACTCCCGGCTGATCGACGCTGTTCGCAGCGAGGGATCCACGATGTCAGCGGCAACGACGACATCGGCTTCCAAGGGCATGGCAGACTGAGGCGGATGGAGCCCAACGCTGCTGTCTGACGCGGAGCCCCTCCGGCCGACCGAGACAGGGGACCCAGGGCAGGCAAGCTACGAGATCCAGGCCGGCGCGGAGCTGGCCGATACCTATGACCAGGTCCTGAAGCACGGTGAGTCGTTCGCCGTATTCGATCGGCACGGCGACATCCGTCCCGAAGGTCTCGGCGAGGAGGGGATCTACCACCGCGGCACCCGCCACCTTTCGGGCCTGGTGCTGCGCCTCGGAGGGCACCGGCCTCTCCTGCTCGGCTCCAGCGCCAAGCGCGACAACGGGCGGCTCGCCTTCGACCTGACCAACACGGACCTCGGTCGTGGAGCGCGTCGCCTCCCGCACAGCTCGCTCCACCTGTCGCGGACCAAGGTGCTCTACGACGGCACCTACCACGAGCGCCTGGTGGTGCGGAGCTTCGTCCGTCGAAAGGTGCAGCTCTCGCTGACGATCCGCTATCACGCCGACTTCGCCGACCTGTTCGAGGTGCGGGGTGTGCGTCGCGCGGCCCATGGCCGGCAGCTGCGCCCCACCGTCACGAAACAAGGAGTGGTGCTTCGCTACACCGGCCTTGACGGCGTCATGCGACGCACCCGGCTCAGCTTCTCAATGGCGCCGGATCGGATCAGCGGCGACGAAGCGAGCTTCAAGCTGGAGGTTCCAGGGCGGCGGGCGGTGACTCTCGACGTGGCGATCGGCTGCGAGTCGGGGGACTCGCGCCGGCCATCGGCACCGGCATTCGAGACCGTGGCCGAGCGGAGCAGCGCCCATCTCGCCAGCGTGATGCGTGCCAGCACCCGGCTCGGCAGCTCACACGCGCTCTTCAATGAGTGGCTGGACCGCAGCGCGGCCGATCTGGCGATGCTCGCCTCGCGGACGCCGCAGGGCCTCTATCCCTACGCGGGTGTGCCCTGGTTCAGCACCGTCTTCGGTCGCGACGGGCTCATCACCGCCCTGCAGACCCTGTGGGTGGCGCCGCAGCTGGCGCGGGGCGTGCTCGGCCACCTCGCCGCCAACCAGGCGGATCGGTCAGATCCCATCGCCGACGCGCAGCCGGGCAAGATCCTCCACGAGGTCCGCCACGGCGAGATGGCCGCGTTGGGTGAGGTGCCGTTCGCCCACTACTACGGCAGCCACGACGCCACGCCGCTGTTCGTGATGCTGGCCGCCGCCTACGTTCGCCAGACCGATGATGCCAGGGCCGCGGCGCGGCTCTGGCCGCACGTGATGCGTGCCTTGAAATGGATGAAGGTGCACGGCGATCCCGATGGGGATGGCTTCCTGGAGTACGCGCGGAGCAACGAGCGGGGCCTGCTGCAGCAGGGCTGGAAGGACTCGCACGATTCGATCTTCCACGCCGATGGCTCGCTGGCCGAGGGGCCGATCGCCACCTGCGAGATCCAGGGCTACGCGTACGCCGCCCAGGTGGGGGCGGCCGAGCTGGCAGAGCGCCTCGGCCATGCGAAACGGGCCGGCGAGCTGCGCACCGCGGCAGAGGACCTGCGCCAGCGATTCGATGCCGCCTTCTGGGACGAGGAGCTCGGCAGCTACGCGCTGGCCCTGGACGGCGATAAGCGCCCGTGCCGCGTGCGCGCCTCGAATGCCGGCCACGCCCTGATGACGGGGATCGCGCTGCCGGAGCGCGCCGACCAGGTGGTCGCCACGCTCATGTCCGACGCTTCCTTCTCCGGCTGGGGTGTGCGGACGGTGACGGCAGGCGAGGCACGCTACAACCCCATCTCGTATCACAACGGGTCGATCTGGCCGCACGACAACGCCATCGTGGCGCTCGGCATGGCGCGCTACGGGCACCCGGAGGCGGCGGCAGAGGTCCTTGCCAGCCTGTTCGAGGCGAGCCGGCACTTCGAGCTCGCTCGCCTGCCGGAGCTGTTCTGCGGCTTCACCCGCCAGCCGGGTGGCGAGCCGACCCGCTACCCGGTCGCGTGCTCGCCGCAGGCATGGGCAGCCGGCTCTGTCTTCATGCTCCTGCAGGCCGCGCTGGGTTTGGAGATCGACGCCGCCGCGCGCGAGATTCGGTTCCGGCACTCGCATCTGCCCGAGCTGCTCCAAACGGTGTACGTCCGTGGACTGCGAGTGGGGACCGCATCGCTGGACCTGGCCATCGATCGGCAGCCGGTCGGCGTCGGCGTGCGGGTGCTGCGGCGGAAAGGCGACGTCGAGGTGGTCGGCGTCAGTTGAGAGTGGTGAGCGGCCAGGGATTCGAACCCTGAACCTAGTGATTAAGAGTCACTTGCTCTGCCGTTGAGCTAGCCGCCCGCGGGAATGATGACGGAAGGGAGTCCGGAGGGTCAAACCTCCGGCAAGATCAGCCCGCGCCCTGGGCTGGTCCGCCGGCGGGCTCCGGCGCGTCATTCACCGGGTGGTCCTCCCGGAAGGCCCGGATCGCATCGGTATCGGCCGTGTCGAGGTAGAGGACCCAATCCCAGGCGGTGACGGCGATCGGGTGGTCGAAATCTGCGCCGGCCCACGGCGAGAGGATGTACTTGAAGTTGCTCGTCTGCAGCTGCTGCTGCACGAACTGCGTCAGCACATCGACATCTGCGTCGCTGGCGGTCGCCTGGTACCAGATGACGATTCCGCCGTGTTCCAGGTTGTGGATCACCGCCGCCTCCGGCACCGGGCTGCTGTATACCCGCCAGAAGAGCGGGGCGGCGCCGTCACCCAGGTTCCAGTGCGGCCCCGAGGTTGCCGGGACGTTGCGGTAGGTCGGCAGTTCTTCCTGGCCAACGTGATTGGCCCCTTCGTTGACGTTCTGGATGCCCACACGGTCCGCGCTGCCGCCGCCCCCGAACAGCAGCACGATCACCAGCACGATCGCACCCAGCACGAGCACGCCGCCCACGAAGAGGAGGCGCGTGTCGATAGGCGCGCTGCCGCGCCGTGGGTCGATCCGGCGGCTCATCGCCGCTTCGGTCGCACGTCCGCGTCGCTGGATCCCCGAGGTCCGTCGCTTGGCCATTGGCGCGACAGGATAGCCGAGGGCTTCGCCGAGCGTCCGTTCCGAGCCCAGGCCCGGTGCTTGCTAGAATCGTCCACCGCCGTGCCCGCGCACGGTCGAATTTCCTGTTGGAGCCCCGATGACCCACGCCGACGAGCCGAGACCCAGCATCTTCGCGCTCGCGCGCCAGCTGGTTGGCGGCGTCATCAAGCTCGCCAAGCTGGAGCTGGCACAGGGCCGCCAGGAGATCGGCGAGATGCTGGCGGAGACCCGCACGGGCGTGGTCATGTTCGCGGTCGCCTTCGCCATCGTGCTGATAGCCCTCGTGACGCTCGACATCTTCTTCGTCCTCGGGTTGCTGGCGCTCTTCGAGGTGCTGCCGCCGGTGGCCTCGGCAATCATCATCGTCGCCGCGTTCGTCGCCGTGCTGGCCCTCTACGGGGCATTTGGTGCATTCGGCCGCCTGCCGGCCGTCGTCACTATAGGAATCGTGGTGCTGGTAGCCCTCTTGGCGGTTGGCTTCGCGGTTCCGGTCTACCTGGGATTCAGTGCGGCCTGGCTTTCGGCGCTCTTCGTCTTCGTATTTCAGCTATTGCTTGCAGGGGTCTTCGTTGCGCGTGGCATCAGCCATGTGCGCATCGGGCCGCCTGAGCAGACCATCGCATCGGTCAAGGAGGACATCGCGTGGGCGAAACGCTTGCTGAAACGCGGGTAGAGGTCGAGGCGCAGCGCGCCGACAACCAGCGCACCGCCACCGAGCTCGAAGCCCGCGTCCGACGCGCGCTCGACTTCAAGGCCCGGTTCAAGGAGAACCCGGCACTCTTCATCGGCCTCGGGGTGGGCGCGGCATTCCTGGTGGTGGGTGGTCCGGGTCGCGTGGCACGGGCGCTTCGCCGCCGAATGAATCCGACCGGTGCCGAACAGGCCTACGATGCTCTGCCCAAGCCGATGCAGGCATGGGTCGACACCCTGGCCGGCGAGGTCGGGCCAAGGGCCGGGCGCGCGCGTGAGGCGCTGATCGAAGAGCTGCAGCGCTGGCGCCAGGAGCCGCTCAAGAACAAGAAGGCGCGCAAGGAGCTCGCCAAGGCGATGGTCGAGGGCCCGCCCGGCCCATCGCGGACCGCCTGGAAAGCGGCCGAGGCGGCGCTCACGCTGCTATCCGCCGCGATGGCGCGCAAGGCGATCGAGGCGTTCATCACCGGCGAGAAGCCGACCGGGCCGGCCAAAGCGCTCCGGGTGGCGCCACCGACGCCAGCCACCGCCGCAGTCGAGTACTCGGGGATGTCCGACAAGCGCTCATAGCTTCGTCCGCGCAGGGACACTGTCGCGGGGCGCGTCGACTATGGGCTCGCCGGCACCCCCAGGCCGTTCCGACCGCTTCGGCGCCGCCAGATCACGAACGCTGCGATCTCGGTCACGATGGCGGTGACGGCAACCACCCAGCGGATCACACGCCAGTTCACGTCTATCTCCTCTGATGGTTGTATGAAATCGTCGCACCATCGCGTCCGCCCACCCGAGAGCCCGATGGCAGCTGATTTCCGGGACGTACGGCCCGTTTGTCGGCGACGAGCGGGTAGACTGATCCCACGACTCACTTGAGCCGGCACGCCTCGCAAATGTCCCCGGGCGAGTGGCGGAACGGCAGACGCGCCGGCCTTAGGAGCCGGTGTCGCAAGACGTGCGAGTTCGAATCTCGCCTCGCCCACCATCACAGTCAGGAGCGTCCTTGGTCACCGTTTCGTCCAACCCGCAGCCGGGCTCGCGTGTCCAGCTCGACATCGAGGTGCCGGCGACCGACGTCGACCGCCATTTCGCCACCGCCTACCGCCACGTCGCCGAGCGCACCAAGGTGCCCGGCTTCCGGCCAGGCAAGGCGCCACGGCACGTCATCGACCGATTCGTGGGCCGGGGCACGGTCATCGCCGAAGCCATCGACCACCTGGTCAGCGACGCCTACGACGCCGCCCTCGACCAGGTCGCCATCCTGCCGATCGACCAGCCGGAGGTCGACATCGACCCGACCGGCGTGGCCGAGGGGCAGACGGTGCGCTTCACTGCCACGGTGGCCGTTCGGCCGGACGTGACCCTGGGAAGCTATACCGACTACCCGTTCACTCTCGAATCCCCGCAGGTCACCGACGGCCAGATCGAGGCGGTGATCACCGACCTCCGCGAGCAGCAGGGGACGCTGAACCCGGTGGACGGCCGCGCCGCACAGAAGGGCGACGTGGCGGCCGTGAAGTTCGCCGGCACCATCGACGGGAAACCGTTCGAGGGCGGATCGGCCGATCGCCTGCCGCTCGTCATCGGCGACGACCGGATGATCCCGGGCTGGGAAGACAACCTGGTGGGGATGGCCATCGACGAGGCCAAAGGCTTCGACATCGCATTCCCGGACGACTACCGAGTCGAGGAGCTTCGCGGCAAGCAGGCGCATTTCGAGGTGACGCTGCTCGACCTGCGCGAGCGCATCCTGCCCGAAGTCGACGACGAGTTCGCCCGCTCGGTGGGTGAGGTCGAAGCGGTCGAGGAGCTGCGGACCGAGATCCGCGACGCGCTCGAACGGCGCAGCGCCGACGAGGCGCGCCACTCGTTCGCCGATCGGATCATCGACTTCGCCTCCTCGAACGCGTCGGTCGAGCTGCCGGAGGTGATGGTGGCGAACGAGATCGAGATCATGCGTGACGAGCTGGGCAACCGGCTCGCGGCGCAGCGCATCGGCCTGGACCAGTACCTGGCCCTCTCCAAGCAGACGCCCGAAGAGCTGGCGACCGAGCTGCGCGAGCCAGCCTCACGCCGGGTGAAGGTGCTGCTGGTGCTCTCGGCGATCGCCGAGAAGGAGGGCATCGACGCCTCCCCCGAAGAGATCCAGGCGGAGATCGACGAGCAGCTTGCCCGTTACGGGAACGATCCCAAGCTCACCGAGTACCTCACCTCGCGGCGCGGTCGTAGCTATCTGCGAATGACGCTGCGCAACCGTAAACTGGTCGACACGTTGATCGATCGCGCCCTCGGGACCGATTCGTCCGCCGCCTCGGCGGCGTCATCGGCCTCCGAAGAGGCTCCCGCGCCAACCCCCGAGCAGCCCCAGGAGTAGACATGCTGGTCCCGATGGTCATCGAGTCGAGCGCCCGCGGCGAGCGGGCTTTCGACATCTATTCGCGACTCCTGAAGGAGCGAATCATCTTCCTTGGGGACGCGATCGAGGATCACATCGCCAACCTGGTGATCGCGCAGCTCCTCTTCCTCGAATCCGAGGACCCGGAGAAGGACATCAGCCTGTACGTCAACTCGCCCGGAGGCGTGGTGACCAGCGGCCTGGCCATCTACGACACGATGCAGTACCTGAAGGCGCCGGTGAGCACCATCTGCATCGGGCAGGCGGCCTCGATGGCCTCCGTCCTGCTGGCCGCCGGTGCGAAGGGCAAGCGCTTCGCGCTGCCGAACAGCCGGATCATGATCCACCAGGGCTCGGCGGGCTTCCGTGGCAACACCCCGGACGTGGAGATCCAGGTGCGCGAGGTCATGAACCTCACCAACCGCCTGATGGGGATCCTGGCCAGCCACACCGGCCAGGATCCGGAGAAGATCCGCAAGGATTCGGAGCGCGACTACTTTATGAGCGCCGAAGAGGCCAAGGAATACGGCCTCATCGATGAGGTCTTCGCCGGCAACACCGAGTCGCTGATCAGCCTGGCGCAGGAAGCGGGTGGGACGATGCCCACCGCCGATGAGGCAGCCAAGGCCGATGCGGCCGGCGACGGAGCACCGGAGCCGAAGAAGAAGTAGTCCTACTGCCCAGCCAGGACCTGGAGGAGGATTGCCTCGGCGGCCGCTGATTCGGCCTGGCTGAGGTAGCTGACGTTCGGGTCGCCGTCCACCTGCCGCGTCGCGCCGCTGGTCGGGCCTTCCCCCGTGTCGACCTCCACGCGAGTCTCCGTGAAAGCTCCAATCTCATATCCGGTCGCGAAGATGGCGGCAAGCGGGTCCCACAGGTAGGACGACCCGCTGACCATGTAGCTGTTCTCTGCGAAGAGCTCCTGGAGCACGCCGAGCCCCGGCCCTGTGCCGGACGCGCTGCGAACGCGATCGGCGAAGGCCCGCGTCACCGGCACCTGGTTCGTTCCGTCGAGACTGATGAGGTGGATGGGAATTGAGCTCTCCAGGACGCGCTGGGCGGCGGCTGGGTCCGCATAGATGTTCCACTCGGCGGCCGTGTTGTCGGTGTCGGCGCCAGGCGAGCCAGCGACGTTGCCTGCGACCTGCACCGCGCCACCCATGATCCAGATGGATTCGAGACGGCCGGCGAGCTCGGCGTCCACATCGAGCGCCATGGCCACGTTGGTGAGCGGGCCAAGCGTGAGCAGGCGGATCCCGCCGGGGGAGTCCCGGGTAGTTGCGACGAGGAGTTC
>DASSCW010000310.1:0-3621 GCA_035697465.1 Candidatus Limnocylindria bacterium
ACCACTCGTCAACCGGGTCGCCAGCGGCGCCGTCGACCACCGCGACGAGGACACGGGTGCGCTCCACGTGCCGAAGGAAGGCGTGGCCCAGGCCATGGCCTTCATGCGCACCCTCGATGAGTCCGGGCACATCGGCCATGACCACCGAGCGCTCCTCGTCCAGCGCCATCACCCCAAGGTTGGGGCTGGTTGTCGTGAAGGGGAAGGCGCCCACTTTCGGACGCGCCTCGGTCAGGGCGGCGAGGAGCGTCGACTTGCCGGCATTCGGCGCGCCTACCAGGCCGATGTCCGCGATCAGCTTCAGCTCGAGCTCGATCCAGCGCTCGTCCCCGGGTTGTCCCTTCTCCGCGTGTGTCGGCGCCCGATGCGTCGGCGACGCGAAGTGCACGTTGCCACGCCCGCCGCGGCCGCCGCGGGCGACAACCAGTCGATCGCCGGGTGCCAGGAGCTCTCCCAGGATGTCCCCGGTGGCCACCCTTCCCTCCCCTTCGCCAGAGAGTCGGACCACGGTGCCGGGCGGGACCGGCAGGACGACATCCACGCCGTTGCGCCCATGGGAGCGACGTCGCGAGCCGCGCCCGCCGGGCTGGGCGCGCACGTGGCGGCGCCGATGGAAGTCGCCCAGCGTCGTCATGCCGGCCTCCACCACCAGCACGATGTCCCCGCCCTTGCCGCCGTCGCCGCCATCGGGACCGCCGCGCGGCACATGCGCCTCACGTCGGAACGATGACGATCCATCGCCGCCAGCGCCCGCGGCCACGAAGATCCGGGCGTTGTCAGCGAACATCGGGCATCGATGATATCAACGGCCACCCGGCCGCCTGCTGACGCGTCGGCTTGCGCCTAGAGGTAGCGAAGCGGGTTGACCAGGACTCCGCCGACGATCGTCTCGAAGTGGACGTGCGGGCCGGTGCAGATCCCGGTACAGCCGACGCCCCCGATGACCTGTCCCTTGGCGACCGCCTGGTTTGGTCCAACGGCGATCGTGCCGAGGTGGTTGTAGACCGTGACGATCCCGTTGCCGTGATCGATCGCGATCACCATGCCGCCCCCGTTGTTGCGCCATCCGGCCCAGGTGACGACGCCGTCATCGGCCGCGAGCACGTTCGATCCGTACGGGGCAGCGATGTCGAGCGCCATGTGGTACGAGCTGAAGTACTGGCTGATCTCGCCGCCCGGGACTGGCCACAAGAGCACCCCGCTGCCGACGATGTTGGGCGGTGGCGCGGGCGGCGCGGCGGCGACCACAGGCGGATCGGGCGCAGGTGCTGGCGGCGCGACGGGCGTCGGAAGAGGGGTGGGATCGACGCTGATGATGCGACGCTGCAACATCGGGTCGGGACGGTTGGGATCGGCTCTGAGCTCGAAGGAGGTGGAGCGGGCGGCCACCTCGCCTGCGGCGGCGCCCCGGGCGCGCGCGACGAGGTCGAAGGGAAGCAGCGCGGCGGCATCCGTATCGATCCGACCGGTCTCCTGGCTCCGCGCGGCGGCAATGCCGAAAGCGGATGCGAAGGCGACAAGGCCGATGACGGCGACGTGCGTGACTGCCCGCGTCAAGGGACGCGCGTGATTCAGTCGACGCAGCGGCCGCTGCGGGTCAGGCAATAGAAGTCGCTCCCCGACGGTGATCCAACACGGCGGTACCCAACCCGCACCTCCCCCGAGCCGGCCGCGCAGCGTGCCGGGACGGAATGGGGCCCGCCCGATGGTAGCAGCGGGCTCGAAACGGGGTCAACAGCAGGCGGGTCACCCGCCCATCGCGACTTGCAGTGGCGGTGATCCGAGCATGGTCAGCGGTCCCGCGTCGGTGGCGACCGTGATCCACGCCACCCAGCGACCGGATGCGCCCGCTGGGAACGTCAGGAGCACGTCGACCGCCTCGCCAGGGCCGAGCGCGGGCAGCGGCTCGGACACGGCATCCTGCACGTCGGGCACCACCCGCAAGTACGGCTGATCCGATGGCTCCCGCTTGCCGAGCAGGTGCGTTCCGGCCGGCCAGGCTTCGGTGCCGCTGTTGACGACCCGCAGCAGAACCTCGTTGGACGGCGTCTCGGGGAGCCAGTACGGCGGCCCATCGCCGTCGACCGGCGCCGGCATCACGCCCGCGGACGACTCCAGCTCTGGCAACAAGTACGACGCCGCCAGGGGGCGGGCGCTGAAGTGCGAGGCGAGCGCGGCGAAGATGCCCTCCGCGGCGGCCTCCTGGCCGCGCGGCGACGCAAGGAGGTCCTGCTCAGCCCGGAGCGTGATCGATCCGACCTCGGTCAGGATCGAGGGCATCAGCGCGCCGCGCGTGGGCTGCTTGCGCGGATCCGGACGATCCGGCGTGGTCTCGATCAGGGGCGGCGCAACGATGAACAGGTTGTGCGCCTTGACCCCGCGATCCTGCCGGTCGTAGCGCGCGGCGCCGTCCAGGGAGGCCACCACCTCGTCCTGGATCGCCTGCGCGAGAGGGCCGGTCACGTCGGGGCCCCACTCCGTCTCATCGGTGTAGAAGGTCTCGGTTGCCGCGATCTCGAACACCACGCCGTCCTGGGTCAGGGAGTTGATGTGGATGCTCACGAGCACGTCGGCGCGGACGATGTTGGCCACGTCCAGGCGAGCCTGCAGCTCGTCGCGGGTCCGGATGGCGCCCTCGGGGTCGAAGCCGGACTCCCCATCGCCGTTTACGTCGCGCCAGGGAGGGCCGTTGCATCCCAGCTGTGGATAGTCGTCGCCGGCCAGCGCGATGTCGTCGTCTCGCGCCATGACCACGGTCACGCCCTGGGCTTCCAGCAGCTCGCGCAGCTGACGGCCGATGGCCAGGGTCATCGTCTTCTCACTGAACTCGACGCCGCGCTGCAGCGGGTCCGGCACCCCCCAGTCAAGACAGCCACCGTGGCCAGGATCGATGGCCACCACGATCGCGGCCGGGTTCGGCGCATAGACGCTGCTCTCCGACCCTGGTGCTGGAATGACGGAGCCGATGGAGTTCTGGCTCGCGCTCGCGGACTCGCCCGGCAGGCTCGCTGACGCGCTGGTGGCGGCACGCCCGCTCGGCGAGGGCGAGGCGCAGGCAGCCAGCAGCAGCGGAAGACAGCCGGCCAGCAGGCGGAAGCGGAGGCGGCGTGACCTACCTGTCACGGGACGCGGGGAACGGCTCAGCGCTCTGAGGCTTCGACGCTCTTGCTGAGCGAGACGAGGAACTCGGCGTTGTCCTTGGTCTTGCCCAGGCGCTGCATGAGCAGCTCGATCCCCTCGTTCGGGCCGACCGCGCTCAGCATGCGACGCATCGTCCAGACCATGCGCAGCGTGTTCTCGTCGAGCAGCAGCTCCTCGCGGCGCGTGCCGGAGCGGAGGACGTCGATGGCCGGGAAGATGCGCTTCTCGGACAGCTTGCGATCCAGCGCCAGCTCCATGTTGCCGGTGCCCTTGAACTCCTCGTAGATCACGTCGTCCATGCGGCTGCCAGTGTCGACCAGGCAGGTGGCGATGATGGTGAGGCTGCCGCCGTCCTCCACGTTGCGCGCGGCGCCGAAAAAGCGCTTCGGCGGGTAGAGGGCGACCGGGTCCACGCCGCCCGACAGCGTCTTGCCCGATGCGGGAAGCGCGAGGTTGTACGCACGCGCCAGGCGGGTGATC
>DASSCW010000311.1:0-2696 GCA_035697465.1 Candidatus Limnocylindria bacterium
AGCGCGATCGCCTCGACGATCTTGGTGTAGCCAGTGCAGCGACAGAGGTTGCCGGCAATCGCTTCTCGAATCGCTTCATCGCTGGCGTGCGCCCGCGACGCAAGGAAGGCCTCGCCGGCCATCAACATGCCGGGCGTGCAGATGCCGCATTGCGCCCCTCCGGTCTCCAGGAAGGCGGCCTGCAGCAGGTTCAGGCGGCCGTCGGCCGCCAGTCCTTCCACGGTCTGGACCGATGAGCCCTCGACCTGGCAGGTTGGCACAAGGCAGGCATCCACCACCTCACCGTCGACAAGCACCGAGCAGGCGCCGCACTCGCCCTCGCCACAGCCCTCCTTGGTGCCGGTAAGGCCAAGGTCCTCGCGCAGCGTGTCGAGCAGCCGCCGCATGCCAGGCACATCGGCCTCGACGGGATCGCCGTTCACCGTGAAGCGATAGGTCATTTGATGAAGTCCTGCGGCGGATCGGTGGGAGCCTGCAGCGGGATCTCGTCGCCGCCCGCCGGGAGGTCCTCGATGGGTGGGGTCTCGGGCTCCGGTGCCTCCATCGAGACGCCGGGAGCCGAAGGCATCGGACTATTCGTCAGCGCCGCCAGGATCCGCTCCGGCGTAGCCGGCAGGTCATGGATCCAGACCCCGGTCGCGTCGTGGATGGCGGCGACCACCGCGGGCGCCCCGACGTCCATCGGCAGCTCGCCGACACCCTTGGCCCCGTGCGGTGCGCCGGAGAATGGCTTCTCCACCAGGATGCTGTGGATGCGCGGCGCGTCGAGGGCCGTCGGAATCAGGTACGTCGCCAGGCGGTCGTTCAGGTAGCGGCCATCGACCAGCTTCATCTCCTCGATGGTGGCGTAGCCGATGGCCTGCAGCGAGCCACCCTCCACCTGGCCCTCGGCCAGCACCGGATGGATGACGTGTCCGATGTCGTCCGCGGCCACGAACTCGCGCACCGTGACCTCGGCCGTGTCGAGGTCCACGTCGACCTTGGCCACGGCCGCCGCCCATCCGAAGGCGGGATACGCGTCACCCGTGTAGGTCTTGTCGTCGAACGGCTCGCCGGGATAAGGGCGGAACTGCTCGTCGATGCGCCGCGGCGCAGCCTCCCGGTAGGAATCTGCGAACGAGCGGCCCGTCTCCTCTTCGACCTGTCGCCGGAGCTCCTGCGCGGCCTTGATGATCAGCCCGCCAACCACCATGGCGGTGCGGCTCGCGACCGTCGGCCCTGAATCGGGCACGATCGAGGTGTCCTGCGGCGCGATCTCGACCTCGTCGTACTCGACGCCCAGCGCATCGGCCACCAGCTGCGGGAAGATCGTCTTGGTGCCCTGGCCCATCTCAGTGGAGGCGGTCAGGATCCGGATCCGATGGTCGTCGGTCAGCTCGACAGACGCGACCGAGGCCAGATGGACCTCGCCACTGCCCGTGAAGCCGGCGCCGTGCCACGCCAGCGCCAATCCCACGCCGCTCGCCAGTCGTGCACCCGATCCGCGCCGCTCCCGGGCCTCGGCACTGCGCTGCCGGTGCGTGTCGAAGGCCGATGCCTCCGCGGCCGCTTCCAGAACCTCGGACCCACCAACGCTCTCGCGCAGCACCTGGCCCGTGGGCGTCACGTCGCCCTCCTCGTAGACCCAGCGGCGGCGCAGCTCCAGCGGTGACTCCCCGAGGGCCTCCGCGATGCGGTTGATCTGCATCTCGGCCGCGAATTCGGTCTGCGGCGCGCCGAAGCCGCGGAAGGCGCCGTTGGGCGGCGTGTTGGTGGCCATCGCGCGGCCGACGATCCGGACGTTTCCGCAGCGATACGGTCCGCCAGCGTGCAGCGTGCCGCGGCTGAGCACGACTGGCGTCAGGGTGCAGTAAGCGCCGCCATCCATGATCACCTCGATCTCCTGCGCCACCAGCTCACCGTCGTGGGTGACGCCGGACCGGTAGCGGATGACCGCGGGGTGGCGCTTGGTGGTTGCGCTGATGTCCTCATGGCGGTCGTAGATCATGCGCACCGGCTTGTGGCACTTCAGCGCGAGCAGCGAAGCGTGGAGGGCGATCATGGAGGGGTACTCCTCCTTGCCGCCGAACCCGCCGCCGGTCTCGGCCTGGATCACCACCGCCAGCTCGTCGCCCATCGCCAGGGCCCGCTTCATCGCCTTGTGGATGTAGTACGGGCACTGCAGCGAGCCGTGGACGGTCACGCCGCCGTCCTCGCGCGGCATCGCGATCATCGCCTGGTTCTCGATGTACAGCTGCTCCTGGTGGCCGACCCGATACGTGCCCTCCACGATTTGGTCGGCGGCCGCCATCGCGGCCGCAGCGTCACCGCGCTCGACGACGTACTGCGCGAACTGCTGGTCGCTCTTCATCGGGTCGAAGACGGCGGGCAGGCGCTCCGTTCGCAGGCCGATGTGCCGCCGTGCCTCGCGTACCGTGGAGCGGTCGGCCGCGGCCACCAGCGCCACCGCCTCCGCCTGGTGTTTGATCTCCCCGCCGACCGGCACGAGGACCGGCTGGTCGTCGTCGATCAGGCTGACGATGTTCTCACCGGGGATGTCATCGGCGGTGACGACCACCACCCGGCTCCAATCAAACGTGTCGTCCAGCTCGATGCCCAGCAACCTGGCATGGGGCTCCGTTGAGCGGATGGTGGCGCCGTACCACGCGCCGGGAAAGACGAGGTCGTCTGCGTACTTGGCAACCCCGGTCAGCTTC
>DASSCW010000312.1:0-2331 GCA_035697465.1 Candidatus Limnocylindria bacterium
GGCGAGCCCCGTCAGCCACATCTGGTACTTCAAGGGCACGCCGAGCCGCCTGGGCATTCTGCTGGACATCAGCCCGCGCAACCTCGAGCGCATCCTGTACTTCGCCCTGTACGTGGTCACCCGCGTCGACGAAGGTGAGCGCGAGAAGGCGCTGGCCCGCGTCGACGAGGAGATGAACGAGCGGATTGCTCGAGCGTCCGGCGTGGTCGACGAGAAGCGTGCCGAGCTGGAAGGGGCAATCGCCGACAAGCGTGCCGAGCTGGAGGCGGCGTACGACGCGGATATCCGCCGCCACGACGAGCGCTTCGCCGCCCGCTCCGAGGAGCTGGCCGCGGCCGCCCAGCAGGTCGAGGCCACGATCAAGGAGGGCGGCAAGACCGCCGCCGAGGACATCGTGTTCGCACCGACCGGCGAGGTCGTGGTCGCCGCTGGCGAGCCGTCGAAGGGGGCACTGACCACCCTGCGCGCCGCGGTGAAGGCCGAGGTCGAGGCGGTCGACGGCGAGGTCAAACAGGCCAAGGCAGAGGCCAAGGAGCGCTTCGACCAGGCGGTCGTTGACCTGACTGCCGGGATCGACGAGGCGCTGGCCACCGAGCGCGAGCAGGTCGCCCGCGAGACCGATGACGCGCGCCTGGCGGCGCGCGCCGCGCGGACGCAGCTGGCCGACATCAAGGTCATGCAGACCCTCACCGAGTCGGAGTACCGCAACCTCGGCGAGCTGTACGGACGGATGTTCGATGCCGGCATGGGCGCCGAGGCCGTCAAGAAGATCATCGAGGCGCTCAACCTGGACGACCTCGCCCAGAAGCTGCACATCGAGATGCGGCAGACATCGGGCCAGCGTCGGAAGAAGGCCATCAAGCGGCTGCGCCTGATCGAGGCCTTCCGCAAGTCCGGCGCGCGGCCGGAGTGGATGATCCTATCCACCCTGCCGGTCATTCCGCCCGACCTGCGCCCGATGGTGCAGCTGGACGGCGGCCGCTTCGCGACGTCCGACCTGAACGACCTGTACCGCCGCGTCATCAACCGCAACAACCGCCTCTCGCGGCTCCTCGACCTCGAGGCGCCCGAGATCATCATCCGCAACGAGAAGCGGATGCTGCAGGAGGCGTGCGACGCGCTGATCGACAACGGACGGCGCGGTCGTGCCATTGCCGGCACCGGCAATCATCGGCTCAAGAGCCTGAGCGACATGCTCAAGGGCAAGCAGGGCCGGTTCCGCCAGAACCTGCTCGGCAAGCGGGTCGACTACTCCGGCCGCTCGGTCATCGTGGTAGGTCCGGAGCTGAAGCTGCACCAGTGCGGCCTGCCCAAGAAGATGGCGCTCGAGCTGTTCAAGCCGTTCGTCATGCGGCAGCTGGTGGAGAAGGGCTTCGCCCACAACATCAAGAGCGCCAAGCGGATCGTGGAGCGGGTGCGGCCCGAGGTGTGGGACGTGCTCGAGGAGGTCATCAAGGACCACCCCGTGCTCCTCAACCGCGCACCGACGCTGCACCGACTGGGCATCCAGGCCTTCATGCCGGTGCTGGTCGAGGGCAGCGCCATCCAGATCCACCCGCTGGTCTGCTTCGCCTTCAACGCCGACTTCGACGGCGACCAGATGGCGGTCCACGTACCGCTGTCGACGGCCGCCCAGAAGGAGGCCAAGGACCTGATGCTGTCGACGCAGAACCTGCTGTCGGCGGCGGACGGCTCACCGGTGGTGTCGCCCACCCATGACATGGTGCTGGGCTGCTACTACCTGACCGTCGAGAACGCGGACGAGAAGGGCGCCGGCAAGGCGTTCGCCACGGCCGCGGAGGCGATGATGGCGGCGCAGCTGGGGCACGTCCACGTCCAGGCGCCGATCAAGGTCGAGCTGGAGCTGCGCGACCCGGCGCCCGAGGAGGGTGACGGCGAAGGCCCGGTCACGACGCACCTTGAGCTGGTCGAGACCACTCCCGGACGCGTCATCTTCAACACCGTCATCCCCAAGGAGCTCGGCTTCGTCAACCGCGTGATGGATCGGAAGGCGCTCAAGGCCCTCATCGCGCAGTGCTACCGCGAGCTGGGCCCCGCCGCCACCACGCAGCTGGTGGACCTGCGTCACGTTCCCGCGCGCGCCGGAGTGGGTGATCATCCACACCGAGCCGCGCTTGTCCAGGCCGTTGAGCATCCGCTCGGTGACGTCATCGGTCGCGCGCCGCCAGACCTCGACGGTCTGGGTGTAGCGCTCGTCCTCGGTGATGAAGCCCTTGCGGAACTCGCGCTCGATCCCCGCCACCGCGGCGTCGGCATCGGCCAGCAGCTTGACCTTCTCGTCCGGCACGCGGATGTCGTCGATGCCGATCG
>DASSCW010000313.1:0-2430 GCA_035697465.1 Candidatus Limnocylindria bacterium
ATCGGCAACGATCTGCTCCAGCGTCCTGATGACGGCCTCGTTGGCCCCGCCGTGCAGCGGACCCCACAGCGCCGAGATGCCCGCACTGATGGAGGCGTACAGGTTCACGTGCGTGCTGCCGACCAGTCGGACGGTTGCGGCCGACGCATTCTGCTCGTGATCGGCGTGCAGGATGAGCAACAGGTCGAGGGCCTCGGCGACCTCCGGCAGGACCTCGTACGGCTCTGACGGCACCGCGAACATCATGTGCAACAGGTTGGCGGCATAGCCCAGGTCGTTGCGCGGATACACGTACGGCTGGCCGATCGCCTTCTTGAACGACCAGGCGGCCAGCGTCGGCAGCTTGGCGATCAGGCGGAGGATCGTGAGCTCGACTGCCGTAGGCTCGGCGATCTCGAGGCTGTCCGGGTAGAAGGTGCTCATGCCGACTGTCCCGGAGGCGAGCACGGCCATCGGGTGGGCGTCGTGCGGGAAAGAGTCGAAGAAGTGGCGCATCTCCTCGCGGATGAGGGTGTGATGCGTGATCTCGGCGGTGAAGGTTTCGAGCTGGTCCTTCGTCGGCAGGTCGCCGTGGATCAGCAGATAGGCGACCTCCAGGAAGGTGCTCTGCTCGGCGAGCTGCTCGATCGGATAACCACGGTAGCGCAGGATGCCCTGCTCGCCATCGACGTACGTGATGGCCGACCGGGTCGAGCCGGTGTTGCCGTAACCGGGATCCAGCGTGATCAGGCCGGTCTCGGCGCGCAGCTTCGAGATGTCGGCACCCAGCTCGCCCTCGCTGCCGCGGATGACAGGCAGCTCGGCGGTCTGGCCGTCGAAGGTGATCGAGGCCGAATCAGTCCGTGGCGGCGCCTGGTTGGTCATGGCAGAAGGTCCTTCACAGCCTCGCGTTCCTCGACGAGCTCGTCGCGGGTCGCATCGACCCTGGACTTGGCCCATGGATTGTGCTCGATCCCCTGCAGGATCTCCACCTGGCCGGATGCGGTGGCGACCAGGGGGTATCCGAACACGAGCCCTTCCGGGATGCCATAGCCCGATGGACCCCCTGGAGCCGGGATGGCAGCGCTGAATGTGCGGCCGGACGGCCTGGTGATGTTCCGCACGGTGTCGATCACTGCGTTGGCGGCACTGGCCGCGCTCGACTGGCCCCGCGCCGCGATGATCGCCGCCCCGCGCTGCTGCACCGTACCGATGAACTCGGTCTGCAGCCACACCTCGTCGTCGATCACGTCCGGCGCGGGCCGTCCGCCGATGGTGGCGTGATAGAAGTCCGGGAACTGCGTGCTGGAGTGGTTGCCCCACACCGCCAGGTCGCGCACCTCGTCGACGGCCACGCCGGCGCGGCCGGCCAGCAGGCTGCGGCCGCGGTTCTCGTCGAGCATCGTCATGGCGAACCAGCGGTCGGCCGGGACGCGCGGCGCGTTTGCGGCCGCGATGAGGCAGTTGGTGTTGCAGGGATTGCCGACCACCAGCACCCGCACGTCATCGGCCGCGTTGGCGGCGATCGCGCGGCCCTGGCTGGTGAAGATGCCCCCGTTGATGGTCAGCAGATCCTTGCGCTCCATCCCCGCTTTGCGCGGCACGGCGCCGACCAGCAGCGCCCAGTTGGCGCCTGAGAAGGCCTCGTTGGCATCCGACGTACGAACCACGTTCTCGAGCAATGGGAAGGCGCAGTCGTCCAGCTCCATGGCGACGCCCTCGAGGGCGGGCAGGGCGGCCTCGAGCTCGAGCAATCGCAGCTCGACGCCGGTTTGCGGGCCGAACATCTGGCCGGACGCAATGCGGAACAGCAGGGCGTAGCCGATCTGGCCGGCTGCGCCCGTCACCGCCACCTTGACATGTGCGTCGGGCATCGGGCCGAGTGTAGCGCGGCCGGAGCGATAATCGCTCCGTGGCCGGCGTTCGTGAGCACGAGTTTCGCGCCGAGGTCGCCGGCGGTTCGATCGTCGGCTGGCGCAGCGACCAGTCGGGTCCCCCCGCGCTCCTCCTCCATGGCGGACCGAGCCTGTCGGAGTACCTGGACTCACTGGCAGTCGAGCTGGCCGGCGTGCACACAACGGCCCGCTATCAGCAGCGGGGGATTGCGCCCTCGGTGGAGGAGGGACCGCTGGATGTCGAGACGCATGTCGCCGACGCGGTGGCAGTTCTCGATGCCCTTGGCTGGGATCGGGCATGGCTGGTAGGCCACTCATGGGGAGGCCACCTGGCGATGCACGTGGCGGCCGCGCACCCGGATCGGGTTCAGGGCCTTATCGTGCTCGATGGACTCGGTGCCGTTGGCGATGGCGGCACGGCGATGCTCGGACCGAACCTGACGGCGCTGCTCTCGGACGAGGTGCGCGCCCGCGTCGACGAGCTGGACGCCAAGGGCGACCGCGGGGAGGCCAGCGAGCACGAGCACCGCGAGCAGATGCAGCTGGTCTGGCCCTA
>DASSCW010000314.1:0-2109 GCA_035697465.1 Candidatus Limnocylindria bacterium
TACCTCGCCGCGGTTGAGCCCAGCGTGCCGCTCTTCCTCCTCTTCGCCGGCCTCGCCCTCGTCCTCGGCGTCCAGCTCGTCATGCCCATCGGCGGCGCGGACATGCCGGTCGTCGTGTCGCTGCTCAACAGCTACACCGGCATCGCGGTGGCGGCCACCGGCTTCGTGCTCGGCAACTTCGCGCTGCTCATCGCCGGCACGCTTGTCGGGGCCTCGGGCGGCATCCTCACCCAGCTCATGTGCAGGGCGATGAACCGGTCGCTCTTCAACGTCCTGTTCGCCGGCTTCGGCACGGGCGGCGGCGAGACGATCGCCGGCGCCGAGGGCGAGGAGCAGATGAAGGAGATCGGCGCCGAGGACGCGGCCGTGCTCATGGCCTACGGCAAGCGCGTGATCATCGTGCCGGGCTACGGCATGGCGGTGGCGCAGGCGCAGGGCCCGGTGCGCGAGCTGATGGACCTGCTGGTGGCGAAGGGCGTCGACGTCCAGTTCGCGATCCACCCGGTCGCTGGGCGCATGCCGGGCCACATGAACGTGCTGCTGGCCGAGGCCAACGTGCCGTACGACCGCCTCAAGGAGATGGACGAGATCAACGATGACTTCGCCTCGACAGATGTGGCGCTGGTCATCGGCGCCAACGACGTCGTCAACCCGCTGGCCCGCGAAGAGGGCTCGCCGATCTCCGGCATGCCGATCCTGAACGTGGACCAGGCGCAGAACATCATCGTGCTGAAGCGCGGCCGCGGCACCGGGTTCGCCGGCATCCCGAACCCGCTGTTCAGCAACCCCAAGACCACCATGCTCTTCGGCGATGCCAAGCCCTCGGTCGAGAACCTGGTTGCCGGGGTGAAGCAAGCCTGAGGCTTATACTGCCCGTCCCGAGCTGAATCACCGGTATCGCTGGAGGCGGTCATGGCACAGATTTCAAGCTCGGTCCTCGACGACCTGCGCTCGCACCTGTCGGGCGACACCCTCAACGAGATCAGCCGCCGGATCGGCGCTGATCCCCAGCAGACGAAAACGGCGATCGACGGCGCCATCCCGGTCCTGCTCGCAGCGCTCGGCAAGGAGGCTGCGGATCCCGACCGACGCGCCGGCCTGCAGCAGGCGATCCGGGAGGACCACGACGGGTCGGTCATCGACAACCTGCCGGCCTACCTGAACGGCCAGTTGAGCGGCCGCGCCACCAACGGGCAGGGCATCGTCAATCACGTGCTAGGAGACCGCCAGCAGACGGCGGCCCAGGCGCTGTCCGGGAAGAGTGGCCTCGATCTGAGCACGATCATGTCGCTGCTGCCGCTGCTCGCGCCGATCGTGATGGGCATGCTTGGCAAGAAGGAGCGAAGCGGCGGGCTGAGCTTCGACAACATCGCCGATGCATTGGGCGGAGACACGCAGCGCGCTGCTAACGACTCTCCCGACATCGGCGACCTGCTCGGCAGCGTGCTGGGCGGCCAGAGCGGCGAGGGCAAGGGCGGCATCGGCGACGTCCTGGGATCGATCTTCGGCAAGCGCTGACCCGCGCTAGCATCGGTACATGACCGATGCCGGCTGCGCGATCTGCCGAGGCCCGGCGGGTGACGACGAGCTCGACCGGGTCGAGGTCTGGCGTGACGACCTGTGGCGTCTGAGCATGTCGCGTCACGGATCGACCGTCGGCTTTGCCTACCTCGAGCCGATCCGCCACATTCCGTTTCTCGCCGACCTTGACGGCGACGAGGCGGCGACCTTCGGACCGGCCATCGCGCGATCCTGCACCGCGCTGCAGGACGCGACGGGCGCCCGACTGGTCTATGCGTACGTCTTCGGTGGCGGCATCCCGCATCTCCACGTCCACCTGGCGCCAAACCAGCCGGAGGGCGTCCTGAGCACCGCCGTCATCGAAGGTAGGATCGTGGAGCGCAAGCTGCCCAGCGGAGCCACGGACATCATCAGCCTCGACCACACGGAGCTGCCCGAGGCCGAGATCGCCGCCGCGATCGAGCGCGTGCGGCAGTTGATGGCGACGGGATGACCGCCGCGCCCACTCGGTGGGTCTGCCTGGATGTCGGCGAGACCCTGATCGACGAGACGCGCATCTGGGCCACGTGGGCGGACGTGGTGGGAATT
>DASSCW010000315.1:0-4104 GCA_035697465.1 Candidatus Limnocylindria bacterium
GATAGCCTGACTGGCACCATGAGCCGGCTGCTAAGGCCCTCGCCGATGCCGAGCGTTCAATGCCGCGCCCGCCTAGTCTGGAGCGGGTTCGAGCAGCCGTCGCCGCCCTTCGCAGCAAGATCAACTACAAGGCCACGCCAGTGGTCGAGAGAGCCTAACCCCACGACAGGGTGGATGTCCGGGATACGACCCCAGATTCGACGTATCCCTGAGAGGCACCAAAGAGGTGCTGCCCGAAAGGAGAGGGACATGAAATACATGATCTTGACGTACGCCTCGCAGCAGGACTACGACGGAATGGCCGGTCAGGCCACGGAGCCGGCCGCCTGGTCCGCCGAGGACTTCGCGGCAATGACCGCCTTCATGGCGGCCTTCAACGCCGAACTGGCCGAAGGCGGCGAGCTTGTCGAGACGCGGGGCCTCGCGGCACCGGTGCACACCCGACGCCTCGGCGCTCAGAACGGCGTGCCGTTCGTCACCGACGGTCCGTACGCCGAGACCCAGGAGGTGCTCGCCGGGTACTGGATCGTGGAATGCGCCAGCTTCGATCGGGCGACCGAAATCGCCAGCCGGCTTGCGGAGTGCCCAGCGCCTGAGCAGGTCGCCGCCAACGCGTACGCGGACATACGGCCGATCATGGACTCCGCTGCCGAGATCAGCTACTGACACAGACCCGTGTCCGGGATCGAGGTCGAGAGCCTGCTGCGCCAGCTGGCGCCGCAGGTTCTTGGCGCACTGGTACGCCGCTACGGCAACTTCGACACTGCCGAGGACGCCGTACAAGAGGCAATGCTGGCGGCCACCACCCAATGGCCGGGCGAGGGTGTGCCGGAGAACCCGAAGGGCTGGTTGATCACAGTCGCGGCCCGCCGGCTGACCGACCTGCTCCGCAGCGAGCAAGCTCGGCGGCGTCGCGAAGACACAGTGGCTCGCTGGGAGCTACCCGGGCAGTACGCCGACGCCGCCGAGAGTTCGGCCGATTCCGATGACACGTTGATCTTGTTGTTCATGTGCTGCCATCCTGCTCTCACACCACCGTCTCAGATTGCACTCACCCTGCGGGCGGTCGGCGGTCTCACCACGACTGAGGTGGCCCGCGCGTTCCTGGTCTCAGAAGCCACCATGACCCGGCGGATTACCCGAGCGAAACAGCAGATCAAGGACAGCGGGATCCCTTTTCGCCTGCCTGCCCAGGAGGACCGCGCCGAACGATTGGCGGCGGTGCTCCATGTGCTGTACCTGATCTTCACCGAGGGGTACGCCGCCACGACCGGCCCCAGACTGCATCGTGTCGAGCTCGCCACGGAAGCGATTCGGCTGACCCGGGTGGTGCACCGGCTGCTGCCCGACGACGGCGAAGTAGCCGGGCTGCTGGCGCTGATGCTGCTGACCGACGCTCGCCGCGCTGCACGGACCACGCCCAGCGGTGAGCTGGTACCGCTGGGCGAGCAGGACCGCTCCCTCTGGAACGCCGACGACATTGCCGAGGGAGTCGCGTTGATCACGCATGTGCTGCCGCGTGGGACGACCGGTCCGTACCAACTCCAGGCCGCGATCGCAGCAATCCACGACGAGGCACCCAGTTCGGAGGAAACCGACTGGCCGCAGATCAAGGCGCTCTACGGGTTGCTGCTGCAGATGTCCGACAACCCGATGGTCGCACTGAATCACGCCGTCGCAGTCGCCATGGCCGACGGACCAACCGCGGGACTCAGCCGCCTGGACACCCTGGCCGGCGACAAACAGCTCGCCGAGGACCACCGCCTCTACGCGGTGCGGGCGCACCTGCTGGAGATGAGCGGTGACATGGCTGCGGCTCGTGAGGCGTACCTTGCCGCGGCACGCAGGGCAACCAACCTGCCGCAACAGCGCTACCTCAATCGCCAAGCCAGCAGGCTCTCTTCCCCGACACAGGTAAGTGGTCACTAGGCCCATCGATTTCGGCCGATTCCATGGTGTTTGCGACCACTTTCTCGGGGGACGTACTCAGCTGGCCGTCTGGTCCGTCCAGATGATCGAGGCGACCCTGACCGGTGTGGACACGCCGCGGACCTCGACTTCGCGCTCATCGATCGCCGCGACCTCACCCGCCTCGTCGAGGGCCTCCGCCGATGCCAGGATCTCGCCGCCGCTGGCCAGCGCCGCGATCCGGGCCGCGACGTGGACGCCGAGCCCGCTGAAGTCCTCGCCGCGCTGGGTGGCGTCGGCGGCGTGCAGTCCGATCCGGACCGGCGGTGCGAACCCGCTGGTCTCTGCCTGAGACGTGAGCGCCCTCTGGATCGCGATCGCGCTCCGGATCGCCTGGCCGGCGGTGTCGAACGCCGCGAAGAACCCGTCCCCTGTGGAGTGGACGATCCGCCCGCCCTGGCGCGCGACCTCCGCGCGGAGCATCTCATCGTGCCACCGCAGCAGCCGTTCCCACGCCTGGTTACCGAGAGCCTCGGCAAGCTTCGTCGAGCCCACGATGTCGGTGAACAGGAACGTCATCCGGACCTGTACGCGGCTGGCGCGGTGCTCCTCGATTTCCCGGAGCTCGGCCTTCACAGCCGCGAGATCCGGTTTGGCCCCCAGCCGCTCGAACTCATCTCGGGCAGCACGCAGCTCGAGGTCGGCATCGTCGTCGTCGCCGGACGCCCGCAGCGCCCGCGACAGCGCGGCCCGGGTACGCGCGATCTCGTAGGCGGACCCGACCTCGCGCCACAGCCGGAGCGCCGCCTGTAGCTCGCGCGACGAGGCACGCTCGTCGTTCTCAGCCAGCGACACGCGGCCCCGGGCATAGGCGAGGCCGGCGCGCAACGCGGGTGGGCTGGCTTCGTCGACCATCTCAGCGAGCTGGTCGGTCGCCATCCGTGCCTGCTTGATATCACCGGCCCGCAACGTGATCTCCACCTGCGCGCCCAGCAGGTGCAGCCGCGCCAGCGCGTCCCAGGAGGACTCCGCGAGCGCGGCCCTGATCGCCGCAACAGCCAACTTCACCTTGCCCGACTCGAGCCGGATGAGCGCGAGCGCCGGCTGAGGGCTGCGGCCCAGCGCGTGCGCCTGACGCAGGACGTTCTCAGCCCCCTCGAAATCGCCCTGCAGCCGCCGAAGATCGCCGATCGCGTACAGCCCGTCCGCCATGACCGGGATGGCCTGAAACTTCTCGAGCTCCTCAGTGGCCCGCAGCAGCTCATCCTCCGCCCGCTGCCAGCTCCCCTGAAGCGCCGCGATCTCCGCGCGGTGCACCCGGCACACGCCCGGGAACCCACCGACCGATTGCGTCTCGCACCAGTGGTCGGTCAGCTCGATCCACTCCGATGCCCGTCGGTAATCCGTCAGGTCGCGGCAGGCCGCGATCATCTGGCATGCCGTGATGCCCGCGGTGAGCGGCGACAGCTCGCCGTTAACGGCCGCGATCGCTGCCTCCTCCAGCAGCTCGATGCCCTCGCCGATGGTGCCGGTCGCGATCCGAAGCGTCGCCTGCGCCGTGAGCGCGAAGGCGTGGAGGTCCTGATGGCCGGTGCGCTCGCTGATCACGACGGCTTCGTCGGCGAACTCGAGTGCGCGGGATATGTCGCCGGACTCCTTCGCGATGTTCGACCGAATGAGTGCCAGATACCCGTGGGCATAGGTTTCGGGCCAGCCGTCGAGAAGACGTTCCGCACGTCGCGTCCAGGCGGTCGCGACCGAGAGCTTCCCACGGAGCACGAATGCGGCAGCGATCTCGAGCGCAACAAACGCCGCACGAATCACGTCACCAGCGCTCTGATAGGCCACGAACGATCGCTGGGCGATCTCCACACGAAGGTCGGCGTGCCCGGCGAAGAATGCCGCGACCGCGAGCGATTCGAGGTCTGGCCCCTCAAGCGTCGTTGTCGCGTCGGCCTGCGAAAGCTGCTCGAACGCCTCGCGCCATGCATGCCGTGCGAACGCCGCGCGGCCGACGCGCAAGGCCTCCGGAACCTCGCTCTGGGTGGGCGCCGTCAGCTCGCTCATTGGCGCCGATCTTACAGCCGGTCCGGACGCCACCGACCGGCCGTGCGCTGCCAGGCCGGGAGCCGCTTCACAGCAAGCCAACGAGTCAATCGCTGGGTCTCGCAGCGACCATCTCCAATGCTTTGGACG
>DASSCW010000316.1:0-2250 GCA_035697465.1 Candidatus Limnocylindria bacterium
AGCCAGGATCGTCTCGATCAGCACCGTGGCCCGGATGCTGCCCTGCGGCACGCCAAGCCCTTCCTGGGCGGCGATGAAGACGTCGTTCCAGAGCTGCGCCTCCAGGTGCGACTCCAGCTTCGGCAGGTAGAAGTACGGGCCGGAGCCGCGTGCCAGCTGCTCGCGCGCGTTGTGGAACAGAACCAGGCCAAAGTCGAACAGACTCGCCGAGATGGGCGCGCCGTCGACAAGCACGTGCGCCTCGTCGAGGTGCCAGCCGCGTGGCCGGATGACGAGCGTGGCCAGGCCAGACTCATTGAGCGCGTATGTCTTCTCATCGGTCTGGTGCGTGAGCCGGCGGCGCACTGCCTCCGCGATCGCCCATTGCCCGGTGACCGCGTTGTCCCAGGTCGGCGAGAGCGCATCCTCGAGATCGGCCATGAAGACGCGCGCGCCGGAGTTGAGGGCGTTGATCATCATCTTCGGCTCGGCCGGTCCGGTGATCTCGACGCGTCGATCATCCAGGTCCGCGGGCGCCGCGGCAACACGCCAGTTGGGGTCGAGACGAACGTGCTGCGTGTTCGGGAGGAAGTCGGGCAGCTCGCCGGCGTCGAAGCGTGCCTGGCGCTCCTGGCGCTCGCCCAGGAGACGTTGCCGGCGGAGGTTGAAGGACCGATGGAGCTGCGCCACGAAGCCCAAGGCCTCCGGCGTCAGGACCTCGTCCGCGTGCGGTGTCTCAGGACCGATGACTTCGACGCCCGGTGTCACCACGGTCATCGCTGGTTGAGGCGCATCAGGATCATGTGCGCCGATTGTGGCAGACCTGAGGACGAGTCCAAGGATGCTGTGCGCGCCCGTTGCGGCAGCTGGGTCACCGGACCAGGGAACCGATGCATCCGGCCCGCGTCGGGCGGCAGAGGGGGTTTCGGGCGTCAGATGACCCACGTGGCGGGTCATTCAGCCAACGTGGATGCCTTTCCGGCGGTTCAGTGGTCGAGTGACCCGGTTACCGCAACCCTCCTCAGCGCAGCCGCGTCATCGCTCGACGATGAAAGCCTTCGGACGACGGCCGGCGCGGCTTGCTTCCAGAAGCTCGGCGAATCGGCGTTCGCGCGTTTCGGGTCGCTTCGCGCTCATGACCCAGTAGGACGCCATCCTGCGGAAGGAAGGCGAGGCCGCCTGCCAGTGCTCCCAGGCGCGGGTATCAGCGCGAAATCGCGCCACCACGTCCGCGCCCAGTTCCACAACGGGTTGCTCGTACGAGTAGCTCTGATCCTTGCGGCGGTCACGCGATTCGAACACCCGCAGGCCCTCGGGGTGCATGCGGCCGGCTGCCTTTAGCGCCGCGATCTTCGCAATGTTGATGGCACTCCATGTGGACGTTGCGCGGCGCGGGGTAAATCGGATTGCACGTACCTCGTCGTCGACACGATAGGTGATGCCATCGATCCAGCCATAGCACAGGGCCTCGTCGACCGACTCCGGATATGTCATGGCCGCCCTGTCGACGCCCTTCCGGTAGTAGCCGACGAACAGGGCGTCGGCCGAGTCATGGTGCGCGTCAAGCCACGCGCGAAAGTCCGCGGCCGTGTCGAATATCCGGACGTCGTGACGGGTTGGTCGTGTGATGGGCATTGTCCTCAGCCTCGCGTCCTTCGCGCGTCGGCTCACCAGCCTCCTTCGTCCCGGATCAGCCGATGCAGGACGCGCGCGGCGACTGCCCGGCGGTAGTCGGCCGTGGAGCGGACGTCATCGATGGGGGAGAGCTCCGCCGCGAGCGCCTCGGCGGCGGCGTCCGCGACCTCGGCGGTCGGCACTGCGCCCTCCAGCACCGATTCTGTGCGCGTGGCCCGGACCGGTGTGGCCGCCACGGAACCGAGCGCCAGCCGCGCGTGGCGCCAGGTCCGATCGCCGTCCTGACTCTGCCAGGCGAGCGCCATGACGACCTTGGAGATGGCCTGCGCGCGCCGCGTGCCCACCTTGCGGAAGCGAACGTGCCGGTCGTTCGAGATCGGGAAGCGTATCCGGAGCAGGAGCTCATCGGCGGCGAGAGCGGTCTGCCGGTAGGACGGCCAGAACTCCCTGGCCGGCACGGTCCGCTCGCCGCGGGCGCTACCTACGACCAGCTCGGCGTCGGTGGCGAGCAGGATCGGCAACGTGTCCCCAGCTGGCGACGCATTGACGGCGTTGCCGCCCAGGGTGCCGCGGTTCTGGATCTGCGCCGCGCCGATCGTGGCAGCCGCATCGGCAAGCGCGGGAAGGTGCTCGGCC
>DASSCW010000317.1:0-6097 GCA_035697465.1 Candidatus Limnocylindria bacterium
GATCTTGCCAGCTATCCGCTCTCCCAGGTGCCCGACGAGGCTGCTGGCATCGTGCGCGCGCTCCTCGCCGCCGACCGCAACCAGCACTTCGCGCGTTCGCGCATGACCGATGACGAGCGTAGCGCGACCCCGGAAGTCAGCTTCCAACCGCTGATCATCGCCGACGCCGATACCGGCCACGGCGGCGACGCCCACGTCCGGAACCTGATCAGGCGATTCGTTGAAGTCGGCGTGGCCGGCTACCACATCGAGGACCAGAAGCCCGGCGCCAAGAAGTGCGGCCACCAGGGCGGCAAGGTGCTCGTTCCCTCCGACGAGCAGATTAAGCGGCTCAACGCCGCGAGATTCCAGCTCGACGTCATGGGCGTGCCGGGCGTCGTGGTGGCGCGCACGGACGCGGAGGCCGCGAACCTCCTGGACGGATGCGGGGACGAGCGGGACCAGCCGTTCATCCTGGGCGTGACCAACCCGGAGGTTCCTTCCTACCGGGTGGCGTTCCTCGCGGTGCTGCGCGCACTGCATGCCGCGGGCGTGGATGAGATCAACGGTCACCTCCTGTACGCAGTGCCTTCAGACGAGGAGGCGGCGGCCGACGCCTGGCTGGAGCAGGCTGGAGTGCTATCCACCATCAACGAGGCGGCACGGACGCATGTTGCCGGCGCTGCCGAAGCCACCCTCGATCGCGCCGCAGATGCGTTCCTGGAGGCATGGGAGGCGGCCGCCGGGCTGACGACGCTGGGCGAGGCGATGGCCGAACGCATGGCCTTCCGGGCCGATGAGGGCGCCCAGCTGCCGATGAGCCTGGACGAGTGGCGCGAGTTCGCCGCGACAGCCGCCTGGTCGACAGCTCGCGCGGCCGCGCAGAAGATGGGAATCAGCGTCTGGTGGGATCCGGAGCGCGCCAAGTCACCGGAGGGTTACTACCAGGTACGGGGCGGAGTCGAGTACGCCATCGCCAAGTCGCTGGCCGTCGCGCCGTTCGCGGATCTCCTGTGGATGGAGACGAAGACGGCGGATCTCGACGAAGCGCGCACCTTCGCGACGGCGATCCATGCGGTCTACCCGGACAAGATGCTCGCCTACAACCTGTCACCGTCGTTCAACTGGGACACCACCGGGATGTCGGACGACGAGATGCGCCATTTCCCTGCCGAGCTTGGGCGCCTGGGCTACGTCTTCAACTTCATCACCTATGGCGGCCACCAGATCGATGGGCTGGCGGCCGAGGAGTTCACCACCGCGCTGCGCGACGACGGCATGCTGGCCCTGGCCAGGCTGCAGCGGAAGCTGCGTTTGGTGGAGTCGCCGTACCGCACCCCTCAGACGCTGGTCGGCGGACCTCGCGCAGATGCCGCGTTGCTCGCCGCCTCCGGGCTGACGGCCACGACCAAGGCAATGGGCGCCGGTTCCACCCAGGTCCAGCACCTGGTGCAGACCGAGGTCCCGCCAAAGGTGCTTGCCGGATGGCTTGCGCGCTGGGCGGAGCACAACGAGCTCCCGGCAGCCCCGCAGGTCACGCTTCGACCGCATTCGGCGGGATCCGAGGTCCTGGAGTTGGCGGTGACCGATGCCGGCGGCGAACGGCTGGCGAACATCATCTTCGCCACCATCCAGGATCGGCGCGGGCGCACCATCCTCTCGATTCGCGACCAGAACACGTTCGCGCCGGAGCTGCGGCGGAAGCGCCTGATGACCCTGATGCATCTCTTCCTGATGCATCGCTACCGGGCAGCCGCGATCCACTACCTGACGCCGACCGACGACAACCGTCGTCAGTGCGAGCGGATGCTCGCCTTCGGAATCTTCGACGCTGTCAACGACGAGGTGGGCGAGATCATCGTGGCCGAGATCGCCGCGCCGGCCGTGCGCGCCCTCGCCCGCCCGGACAGCCCGGAGCGCGAGCGCCTGGTCGTCAAAGGGACCTAGCCCGCGGGGACCATCGCGCCCGTATTGACGGGGTTCATCAACGCGGCCCGTTGCCTCCTGGGGCGCGGCGGTCCATCGATGTGGTTCATGGAAAGCGGCGCGCCGACCGACGTAGGGCGGTATGGATCGACGGGGTCGATAACGAGTCAGTGGACGAGAAGCAGGCCATCGCCGTTCACCGGTGAGCCCGTGCGCAGTGCCCGCCAGATCGTCCGCGACGGTACCGAAAGCGTCCGCGAAAGCAGCTCAGATTGCCCTTGAATTAGCGCTCGGGTTGCGTCAGTGCGTGGAACTGCCAGCACCAGTCTCACGGGACGGCGCTCACCCTCCGAGAGCGTTTGGCGCTTGAGCGCCGCTGCGCGCCATTGCGCCTGGAAGTCGACCACCGCGCGCTCGATCTCGATCTGGACGACCTCATCTGCCGTGTCGACGACCATGTCCGCCGCCTGGAGGAGTCCAGGGCCGGTGGGGACCTCAAGCCGGCAACGCCACCGTTCATGGAGTCGGCCCGCGATGACGTTGGCTATGGCGAGCTGGCCGGAATCGCGCAGCGGGATGGACCGCTTCGGATACAGCTTGATGCCGACCTCATGGCCCGCTGCCGCGGCGAGGAGACAACGAACCTCCAGCGAGATCCCTGGGTGCCCTGCTTCAGCCAATGACACGATCGACTGGCTAACACCCGCGCGGTGCGCAAGCTGCTTCTGCGTCAGGCCAGCCGTGACTCGCGCGATTCGCATTTCCCGCCCGTTGCGAAGGTCCAGCGCCGCCCAACGCTGCCGACCCAAAGCTGAGGCCGTCGTCCTGAATCCGCGCATCCATGCAGGGTGGCCGTCGTCGGTTACCGCGGGCGTACTGGGTGCTTATCGACGGGGCTAGTCACGTGGCGGGTGGGCGCACGCGAACCGCTCGCTTGAGCGATGCCATGCATCACAAGTGCGTTTGCGATGCATTGCGAGCCCCGTTGATGGGTGCCGTTAATCAGCCTCGGACCCGTCACGGACCGCGACCAGCAGGACGGCCGCGGCGACGTACGAGGCGGCCATGACGCCGAATGCCGCCGGGTAGCCCCAGGCCGACACCACGTTGCCGATCACGAATGCCCAGAAGGCACCGATGCCGAACGCGAAGGTGAAGTAGACGCTGAAGGCGACGTCGCGGGTGGGGCCCGTGGCGCGGTCGGCGAGGTAGGCCTGCAGCACGGGCGACTCGCTGAAGACCGCGGTGCCGAACGGCAGGAGCAGCGGCGCCAGCAGCCAGACGTTGGCGCCGGCCGCCAGGAACAGCAGGATGCCCACCGCCGAGAGAATGTAGTAGGTCACCAGCGTCCGGCGCCGCCCGACGTGATCCGACATCCAGCCGGCTAGCAGGGGCCCGATCACTGCGCCCACCAACAGCAGGGCGTAGAGCCATTGCGTGGTGGCGCGGTCGATCGCGAGCTCGCCGCTCAAATAGAGGAGCATGAAGGGCGCGACGATGTCCAGGCCACGACCCCCGGCCGCGATGAGGGCGGCGCCGATGATCAGGCGCAGGTCTCGACGACCCAGGACGGAGCGCAGCTGCTTGCGCACGGAACCGGCCTCGCGGGCGGCATCGCGGTACGCGCGCCCGTCCTCCCGCACGCGAAGCGCGATCAGCACTCCTACCACCAATGCAGGAATGCCGAATAGCGCGAGCGTCATCTGCCAGCCCACGTTCAGCAGCAGCGCGCCGCCGACGAACGGCACCAGGATCGTCCCGACGTTGCCACCGCTGATGTGAACGCTGATGGCGAACCCGCGGCGCGACTGTGGAAATGCATCGGACAGCAATGCGTTGCCGACCGGGTGCTGTGGAGACGCACCGATCCGCGCCAGGCTGATGGAGCCCAGCAGCTGTGTCACCGAGTTGGCCAGCCCGCCCAGCAGCAGCCCTGCGCCGAAGACCATCTGGCCGCCGGCGAGCAGTGCGGGACGCGGGACGTATCGGGTCAGGAAGCCGTACAACAGCTGCATCGAGCCGCCAACCGCCGTGGTGATCGCGATGAACAGGCCGATGTCGCGCTCCAACAGCCCGAACTCGATGATCACGATCGGATAGATCAGCGGCATCAGGGCCGATTGGGCATGGATCACCGCGTGTCCCAGCGCGAGCAGGCTCAGCGTGAGCCCGGCATGCGGGGTGCTACGATCGGAATCGATGTCCGTCACGGCGCGCGCTCCCGGCGCTCAGCGAGTGAGAACGGGCACGGTCGAAGGCCTCGAGGCCCGGTTGATCGCGACCATTCCATGGGTGATGCGGCACCTGCTCGCCCACGCGCGCCGGCGTCGTGCCTGGAAGTCGCTCACGTACCAGCAATACAACGTGCTGCGCATCATCCTCGGCGACGGACCGATGCCGCAGGCCGAGATCGCCCGGCGACTGCTGGTCACGGCCCCCGTGGTGACGCGCCTGGCGGGGACGCTCGTCGACGCAGGACTGGTGGAGCGTGGCCGCGATCCCAGCGACCGCCGCACGGTACGCCTGGCGCTGACCGCCGCCGGCCGCCGCCAGGCGGCCGCCATGCGGCGTGACCTGTTGACCGCCGCTCGCGAGCTGATCGAGCCGCTCCCGCCGGACCGTCGCGCGGCGGTGGCATCGGCCCTGGAGGAGCTCCAGGTTCTGCTTCCGGGGCGCGACACGCGCTGAGGCGCGCCTACAGGTTGGCGGTGCGCCGCTCGGCCTCGTCGGCGGCATGTCGCGCGTGTGCTGCAGCGATCGCATCGGTCTCGTCAGACCGACGCAGGACCAGCTGCCAGGCGACCAGCCCGATGAACAGCACCGACAGCCCCCCGCCCAGGACGAAGCCGGTTGGCGCATCCCAGATTTCGGCGACGCTCCCGGCAAAGAAGCCGCCGATGGGCGCCGAGCCGGCGAAGACCGTCACGTACAGCGACATGACGCGCCCGCGCAGCTCGTTCGGCACCGAGTTCTGGACGGTCACGTTGATGGTGTTGACCATGACCATCGACGCCAGGCCGATCAGCAGGATCAGCGGGTAGGCCATCACCGGCGTACGCGTGAGTCCGAGCGCGAGCTCGAACAGGATGAAGCCGATGCCGCCGCCGAGCATCAGGCCCAGCATCGGCCGCCGTGAGCCCGTGAAGGCGAGGCCGAGCGACCCGATCAGCGAGCCGGCGCCCATGGTCGCGAAGAGCGCCCCGTACCCGTCGGCGCCGAAGCCCAGCGTGTTCCGCGCGAAGAGCGGCAGCAGCGTCTGGAAGTTCATCGCGAAGGTGGCCATGCCGAAGAGGAGCACCAGCGGCCAGAGGACGGTTGGCGTGCGACGGGCATAGCGCAGCCCTTCGGCCAGGCTGCTGCGCACCGAGTCGAACACTGCCGGCCGCTCGGCCCGGTGGAGCGCATCCGGATCCATCCGCGACAGACCCAGCAGGACGGCCAGGTAGCTGACGGCGTTCACGCCGAAGTTGAAGGCAGGACCGAAGAAGGCGAGTGCCAGCCCGGCCACCGCGGGACCGATGACGCGCGCCAGGTTGAAGCTCGCGCTGTTCAGGGCGATGGCGTTGACGAGATCGCGACGGGGCACCAGCTCCGCCGCGAACGCCTGGCGCACGGGCATCTCCACCGCACTGACGAAGCCGAGCACGGTGGCCAGCACCATCACGTGCCAGATCTCCACGACGCCGGTGACGGTCAGCCCGAATAGCACGATGGCCTGAGCCATGGATCCCGCCTGGGCCACCATCAGCACCTTGCGCTTGTCGATCCGATCGGCCAGGACCCCGCCCAGCGGCGCGAGCACCATGGCCGGCGCGAACTGCAGCGCGAGCACCGTTCCCAGCTGCAGCGGCGACCCGCCGAGCAGCAAGACGAGCCACGGTTGGCTGACCGACTGCATCCAGGTCCCAACCAGGCTGACGATCTGGCCGTACCAGAAGAGCCGGTAGTTGCGATGGCGCAGCGCCGCGAAGCCACGACGCAGGCCTCTGGGTGTGGGCGTCGCCGGCTCAGGCGATTCGTCGGGACCGAGCACCCGCAGGCGGGGTGGGTTCGGGGGTGAGGACATTGCTTAGCAATGCTAACAAACAGCGCTGGCGGCGACCAGTGGCCGGTCCCTCCGCACGCGACGGCTGATTGCCGCCGTGGGCTACCATCCGATGCGACCGATGACCAGGCCGATCAGGCTCGTTGC
>DASSCW010000318.1:0-5314 GCA_035697465.1 Candidatus Limnocylindria bacterium
CGCCAGCGCACGATCGCGATCCCGATGAGGCTGCCGATCAGCATTGCCAGGCCGAAGCCGACGGCGATGCGGCGCAAGGTGGTGCCGATTGCGGCAAGGAGTCTCGAGTCGGAAGTCAGGTCGTTCAAGAGGCGCTCGCCAACTGCGAGCGGGCCTGGCAGCACATGGGCCGGCTTGACTCCGCTCATCACGACCAGCTGCCAGACGCCGATGACGACCGATATCGCGGCGAGCTGCGGCCAGGCGGCCCGCCAGATCCGCCACGGCAACGTCTGCCGCGGTGCGATCGGCAGCTCGAGGGCGTCGATCCCGGCGAGCTCGAGATCGCCGACCTGCTCCGCTTCAGTCCGCTGCATGGCGGCGCACCTCCTCGCGGAGCCGGCCAGTAATCCGCGCCACCAGAGAAGCGGCAGCCGGATCACCGGCGCCGCGGGGACGCGGCAGGTCTACGGCGAACTCATCGGCAACGCGTCCCGGCCGGCTGGTGAGCACCACAACCCTGTCGCCGAGACGGACCGCTTCGCGGACGTCGTGCGTGACGAAGAGGACGGTGAAGCCCGCATCGGTCCACAGCCGTTCCAGCTCGTCGTGCAGCAGGTCACGGGTCATTGCGTCGAGTGAGCCGAAGGGCTCGTCCATCAGCAGGATGTCCGCCTTCTGGGCGAAGGCACGCGCCAGCGCGACGCGCTGCCGCATCCCGCCCGACAGCTCGTGCGGCCGCTTCTCCGCGAAGCCCTGGAGCCGGACCATGCTCAGCAGGCGGCGCGCCTCCTCCCGGCGCTCCCCGCGCGGCACGCCGGAGAGGCGCAGCGCCAACTCGATGTTGCCGGAGGCCGTCAGCCACGGGAAGAGCGCCGCTTCCTGGAAGAGGAGCGCGCGGCGCCCGTGGACCTCAAGCGTTCCCGCGGCCGGCTTGTCCAGGCCGGCGACAAGGTTCAGCAAGGTGGTCTTGCCGCAGCCCGAGGCGCCGACGAGACACACGAACTCGCCGGGCTGCACCTCCAGGCTGATGTCGCTCAGTGCCAGGACATGGTTGCCGCGCGGTCCGTAGACCTTGTGCACGCCCTGGACTGAGATCGCAGATGCGCCGGTCCGATCGCTCCGCGCGACGTCAGTCGTGAGGGGCTCGATCTCCATGGGTGCTGCGTTCATGGCTGCGGCACTTCTTCGAGGCCTTCGGCCGCGAGGACCTCGTTCAGCAGCGTCAGATCGTAGATCCCCTCAAGATCGGTCGGCTCCAGCAGACCCAGCTCCTCGGCATGCGCCGCGGACTCGGTAAGCGACGATGCGATCGGGTCGCAGGTGAACTCAAGGCTCTGCCAGGCCGTAGCCAGGATGGCCGGATCCAGCTCGGAGCCGGTGAGCTGCTCGATGGCAGATGCCACCGCCGCCTGCGACTCCTCTGGGTTCTCGTTCACGTACTCGTTGGCGGCCACCTGACCGGCGAGCAGCTTCTTGACCACGTCAGGGTGCTCGTCCAGGAAGGTCGTCGCCACGATCAGGTGAGTGGTGACGTACTGGCCATCCGGCCACAGGTCGCGCTCGTCAACGAGCACATGCCCGCCGCCTTCCTCGATCATCCGCGTCGCCCATGGCTCGGGGACCCAGGCCCCATCGAGATCGCCGGTGCTGAAGGCGGTCAGGATGTCAGCGTTCGCCTGGGGCAGGATCGATACGTCTCCGCCGCCCTCCTGGTCAGTTTCGAATCCCTGCTCCAGGAGCCAGGCGCGAAGCGCCACGTCCTGCGTGTTGCCGATCTGGGGGCTCGCGAGCCGCTTGCCGGCGAGCTGTTCCGGGCTGGTGATATCCGGGCTCACCACCAGGAATGCGCCACCCGAGGTCGCGCCGGAGATGATGCGGATCGCCTCCCCCTGGGACTGAGCCCAGGCGTTGATGGCCGGGTTCGGACCGATGTAGCTGGCGTCGAGACCGCCGTTGAAGATCGCCTCCACGACGTCGCCACCGGCGTTGAATGTCTGGGTGGTGAGGTTGACGCCGCTGCCCATCTTCTCGGCGAAGATGCCACGCTCGATGCCGACGATGGCGGTCGCGTGCGTCACGTTCGGGAAGTAGCCGAGGCGCAGCGTGACCTGTGTGCCGGAACCCCCGGACCCGCTCGGGCCTGCGCATGCAATCAGACCTGCGACCAGCAGCAGCGCGAGTGAACGTGGAAATCGCATCGGCGGCGAGTCCTCCAGGTGAATATTGCGGATCAATGTACTTATGTTGAGCAACTTAGTGGACATAGAACCGCGGGGATTGTGCCAGATGGCGCCGATGCGTGCTTGGCCGGCTAGTGCGGGATGTCGGGCTCGAGGCGCCGGATCCGATGCGCGAGCGCGTTCAGCACCTGCGCGGCAACCTCGGGGAACTCCTCCATCAGCGAGTGGAACTCGCGATGCGTGATCACCAGGAGTCGGCTCGGCTCTTCTGCCGTGACGGTCGCCGTGCGCGGACCGCCATCGAGCAGCGCGATCTCTCCGAAAAAGTCGCCGGAGCGGAGCGTGTTGAGCCGCTCGCCATCGCGTTCCACGGCCACGCTGCCGCTGACGATGACCATCATCTCGGTGCCGTTTTCACCCTGCTTCATCAGGAGCTTGCCGGCCGGTACATCCACCTCGTCGGCGAGCATGCCGAGCCGCTGCATGCGGCGGTTGTCGAAGCCGCTGAACAGCGGGATCCGACCCAGCAGGTCGAGCTTCTCGTCACGCGCCACGGCCACCTCCGATTGGTTGAAGCGCGAGGATACGCTTCGCGGGCAGCCATGGGGAAGGGCTCAGCAGTCGACGTCGTAGCCGCCCTGCGGATGCTGGATGACCCGGCAGAAGTAGCGAACCTGCTCGAGCGACGCGTCGAACGTCGTTGAGAGGCTGATCGCCTCGCCGTCGATCGTGACCTCGCCCCAGGCCGCGGCCGGAGCGCGCAGGCCGAACGAGAAGGTGTGGACGTGCGCGCCACGCGCCGCCCTGACCGGGAACCAGCCGTTTTCACTGATCCGGGACTTCTCGAACGCCTCGAGCGCGGACCACTCCATGTTCAGGCCGATTTCGACGGGGTTGCCCTCGCCATCGGTCCCGCTCATGACCGCCTGCACCCAGGCGGAGCCGAATCTCGTGGTCGTCCGGAGGCGGTCCAGCGACTGGGCGTCGGCCATGTAGACGACCGGGAAGCCCTTGGGTCCAGGCTCGCCACACACATCGCGTTCGAGGTAGAGGACGCCCACAAGTCCCTGCTTGTTGACGCGACCCCCCTGCGTGCCGAACTTGGCGTCCATGGCGCTGACGAACACCTCGGCCTGGCGACAGCCATCGACCTGCATGAAGGCCGCGCTGGCGTGGCGGGAGCGGATGACGCGGGCGTAGTCCTCGATGACCGAGGCGCCGACGACCGCCGGAGCTGCCGTCAAGAGAAGAGCCGGAAGGATCAGGGCGGCGAGGATGCGGGCACGGCGATGCATTGCGTTGGGCCTCGGTTGATCGGTCGCACCGGCTCTGGCTGGATCGCCGCCGGTCGCGGGATTGTCGACATAACGCTGGCGCCGGCCCGTCTGTTACCGCCGTGGTTGCGGCCGTGGGCAACGGGCCACGCGCGAAGCTCGGTCAGGCCACTTCTTCGTCGTGCGGCCCGATCACCCAGAACTCCTTGAACGGCACCTCGGTGATGCGCCACACAGTGCGCCCGCCCGCGGGGAGCGAGGCGATGTCGCCGGCTCTGAGGTGCAGCGGCTCGCCGTCGTCGATGGTGATGCTGGCCGCTCCCTCGAGGATGAGGACGGTCTCCCGGCCCGGAGGCGAGTAGACGATCGGCTCGTCAGCCCTGTTCGTCGTGTAGCGAGAAAGGCCGGCCTCGATCCCCTCCGCCTCGCAGAGGACATGCATCTCGCCGCCGACCTCCGGATCCGACTCCCACGCATCGGTCGACGTAGTGGAACGGTAGACGCCTGTCTGAATCTCCATCTCTCCTCCTCCATGCCTAGGTCCGGGCCGTCATCGCTTCCGCGCGGCGGGCCAGGCGCGCGAGCGCCGCGTTGGCGTCCTCTGTCAGCGGCGGGTAATGCGCGAATGCGATGGTTGCCACGTCCAGCTCGGCCAGCCGCGCGACTGAGGCGCGCGCCTGCGGCAGGTCGGCGCTGAAGAAGCGGCTGGCGAACGTGACGCGACCGCGCAGCACTTGCAGCATGTCGCCGGTGAACAGGATCCGGTCGCGCTCGCCGTAGAGGCAGATGTGGCCGGGGGTGTGGCCCGGCGTGTGAACCACGCGCAGCCCTCCGAGCGCCGGGATCACGTCCCCATCCTCGACCGGCGTGGCGGCGTGTGGTCCGCGCGTGAACCAGGCCAGCAGGCGGTGCCGATCACGCTCGCTCCAGGCCTCGCGCAGGCCAACCCCCAGCGATTCGATGTCGGCCGAGTGCAGCAGGACCTCCGCATCGGTATCGACGGTGAGCTCGTGCGCGCCGCCGATATGGTCCGGGTGCGCGTGCGTGACCACGATGCGTCGGAGGTCGGCGATCGAGCGGCCGATGCCGGCCAGATACCGCTCCACGCGACGCCTCGACCCTGACAGGCCGGCATCGATCAGTGTGATCTCGCGCTCGCAGACGAGGAAGCCCTGCGCGCCCCGCAGGGTGACGGCGTGCAGGCTCGGCGCGATCTCCATCGGTCGCCGGATGATACGGCGACGGCCGGCTAGTCCTCGTTGAGGAGCATCCGCCGGTATGAATCGTGCCGCGCCTCGCTGATCTGCCCGCCGGCGACGGCGGCGCGGATCGCGCAGCGCGGCTCCTCGATGTGCCGGCAGTCATTGAAGGCGCACGACCCGAGGAACGGCTCGAACTCCGGGAAGCACCAGGCCAATTCGTTCGGCGGAATCTGCCACAGTCCCAGCTCGCGCAGCCCGGGGGTATCGGCCACGTAGCCGTTGCCGGGCGCGGTCAGTGGATGGAGCTCGGCCGAGGTGGTCGTGTGGCGGCCCTTGTGCAGGAACTCGCTCACCTCACCGGTCTCGATGCGCAGGCCGGGCTGGATGGCGTTGAGCAGCGTCGACTTGCCGACACCGGAGGGGCCGGTCACCACGCTGGTGCGGCCGCTCAGGCGATCCGCCAGCTCCTCGACCCCGATCCCCTCGCGCGCTGACACGAGGTGCACCGGGTAGCCGATCTTCTCGTAGGGGTCGAACGTGGCGTGTGCCTGCTCCAGGCCGACAAGGTCGATCTTGTTGGCGACCACGACCGCCGGCACATCGTTGTGCTCGGCGACGACCAGGAAGCGGTCCAGCATGCGGACGTGCGGCATCGGGTCCGCACAGGCGAAGACGA
>DASSCW010000319.1:0-6399 GCA_035697465.1 Candidatus Limnocylindria bacterium
GTTGGGCACTGCACCTGCATCAGATGCGTCAGGCTCAGGACCTCCAACACGACGAACAAAGAACAGACGCTGGTTGGCAGCCATCCCCGAGAAGAGTGACGATGCCCCTCTATCTATCGAAGTTCAGCTACACGCCCGAAACGTGGGCTCGACTCATCCAGAACCCGGAGGATCGGCGCACCGCCGCCCAGCAATACATCGAGTCGGTGGGCGGCAAGCTCCACGGCTTCTGGTACGCGTTCGGCGACCACGATGCTTACAACCTGTGGGAGGCGCCCGACAACGTGTCGATGGCGGCCGTCGCCGTGGCCATCGGTGCGGGTGGAGCGCTGAGCACACTGCAGACGACCGTGCTGCTCACCGTCGAGGAGACCCTCGAGGCCCTCGAGAAAGCCCGATCGATCAAGTACACGCCGCCCGGTCGCTAGGGCGCTCGCCTGGCGGCGCCGTAGGCGGCCGCGTTTGCCGCTCCCGACCAGCGTCGTTTAGATTCAACCTGCGGCGGAGTAGCTCAGTGGTAGAGCAGGGGACTCATAAGCCCTTGGCCGGTGGTTCGAATCCGCCCTCCGCTACCAGCCCACCTGACCCGATCGCACGCCTCGCCGCTGCGGTTGCGCGCGGGACCGATGCGCTCCAGCTGCCCAGCGACGCCCCTTTCGTCCTGGCGGTCTCGGGTGGGCCTGATTCGACCGCGCTGCTCCATGGCGCCGCCCGACTGATGGCCGATGGTGCGCGGGCGTGGAAACTCACCGTCGCGCATCTCGACCACGGGCTCCGCGACGGCTCGGCGACGGATGCGGCACGGGTCGGCGAGGTGGCCGCGGGGCTTGGCCTGGCGTTCCGCACTTCACGGACCGATATCGCCGCCCTGGCGCGGGACGAGGGTCGATCGCTCGAGGACGCGGGGCGCCAGGCTCGCTATCGATTTCTCGAGGACGTGGCAGGCGGAGCTGGCCCTGACGCCTTGATCGCCACTGCCCACACCGCCGACGACCTGGCCGAGACAATCCTGCTCCGCATCGTACGGGGCAGTGGTCTGCGCGGTCTGCGCGGCATCCCGGCGCGACGCGGTCGGGTCGTTCGGCCGCTGCTGGCGGAGCGCCGCACTGGCCTGCGCGAGGCCCTGGACCAGGCAGGGATCAGCTACCTGCTCGATCCGACCAACGATGATCCGTCCTACGCCGAGCGCAATCGCATCCGGAGCGAGGTCCTGCCGGCGCTGGAACGCATCAACCCCCGCGCGGTCGACGCGCTGCTCCGGCTGTCCGCGAACGCGGCCGCGGACGATGACCTGCTCGACGCCCTTGCTGCGGCGGAGCTGGCACGTCGACGGTCCGGAGGCGGGATCGACTGGCACGACCCGCCGCATCGGGCCATCGGCCGACGGGTCATGCGCCTGGCCGCCGGCGATCCGGCGCCATCGGCCGAACGGATCGAGGCGCTGCTGGATGCCGCCGAGGGGCCGCGAGGTGGCCTCACGGTGGAGCTGGGTGGCGGTCGCGAGGCCACGGTCCGGGAGCGCCGGATCGTCTTCGGTCTGCCGGTGGAGTGAGCCAACGGGTATCGAGCCGCGTATTGAGATTGCGGGGCAGGACCCGTGTGGCATCGGTCCTGCATCGGGATGGGTGGATTGGCCCGATTGGTGGGCCGCCGGTGCCGCACCTATACTGGCCGTACCTGCGATCGCGCAGGCGGGCGATTGGTCATCGAAGATGAGCCACTCGTCGATCCCTACGGAGGCTAGAAGAAACCTACCTTGAGCAGCCGACTCGTTCGCAACAGTGTTCTGCTCGTCGTCCTTGCCGTCTTCGGGCTCGCGCTGCTCTGGACGTACATGCTTGGCGGCGGAAGCGAGACTAGTTACACCTACAGCGATCTTCTGACCGAGGTCTCGACCACGGCCGGCGTCGAGAAGATTGAATCCATCACCATGGATGGCGACCGCCTGATCGTGAAGCGGACCGGTGAGGAGAATCCGGTGACCGCGATCGTGCCACCCGGTTCGCAGGGGACCGCGATCTTCGATCAGCTGTGCAGCGCCGCGGGCCTGGCTAACCCGGCAGTCTGCGCCACGAGCCTCAAGTTCAATCCGATCGAGCCAAGTGCCGCGGGCAGCATCATCACGCTGCTGATCACCGCGCTGCTGCCGGTCCTCCTGATCGGCGCCTTCATCTTCTTCATGATGCGGCAGGCGCAGGGCACCAATAACCAGGCCATGAGCTTCGGCAAGAGCCGGGCGCGCATGTTCCTCGGCAACAAGACGGTCGTCACCTTCAACGACGTGGCCGGCGTCGACGAGGCGAAGCAGGAGCTGACCGAGGTGGTCGAGTTCCTGAAGTACCCGGAGAAGTTCAACTCGCTCGGCGCCCGCATTCCGCGCGGCGTGCTGCTGGTCGGCCCTCCGGGCACCGGCAAGACGCTGCTGGCGCGGGCCGTGGCCGGCGAGGCGGGCGTTCCCTTCTTCTCGATCTCGGGCTCCGAGTTCGTGGAGATGTTCGTGGGCGTCGGCGCCTCCCGGGTGCGTGACCTGTTCGAGCAGGCCAAGCGCAACTCGCCATGCATCGTCTTCGTTGACGAGATCGACGCGGTCGGCCGCCAGCGTGGCGCCGGCCTGGGCGGCTCGCACGACGAGCGCGAGCAGACCCTGAACCAGATCCTGGTCGAGATGGACGGCTTCGACACGAACACGAACGTGATCGTGGTGGCCGCCACCAACCGGCCCGATGTCCTTGATCCCGCTCTGCTGCGACCGGGTCGTTTCGACCGCCAGGTCGTGCTCGACCGGCCGGACATCCGCGGCCGCAAGGAGATCCTCAGCGTCCACATCAAGGGCAAGCCGCTCGACAAGACGGTGAACATCGAGGCGCTCGCGCGGCGCTCGCCGGGATTCAGCGGGGCTGACCTGGCGAACCTGGTGAACGAGGCTGCGATCCTGGCCGCCCGCCGCAACAAGAAGTCCATTGGCGCCGACGAGTTCAACGAGGCAATCGACCGCGTGATCGCCGGCCCGGAGCGACGCAGCCGGCTCATCACGGAAGAGGAGAAGGGGATCATCGCGATCCACGAGGGCGGACATGCCGTCGTGCAGCGCGTCCTTCCCAAGTGCGATCCGGTGACGAAGGTCACGATCGTCTCGCGCGGCATGGCGCTGGGCTACACCATGAGCCTCCCGCAGGAAGACCGATACCTCCACTCCAAGTCGGAGTTCGAGGACAAGATCGCCGGCATGCTGGGCGGCAACGTCGCCGAGATGCTCGTCTTCGGCGACACGACAACCGGTTCGTCGAACGACATCGAGAAGGCCACCAACCTGGCCCGCGCGATGGTCACCCAGTACGGGATGAGCGAGAAGCTCGGCCCGCTGACCTTCGGCCGCAAGGAGGAGATGATCTTCCTCGGCCGCGAGATCAGCGAGCAGCGCAACTATTCGGACGAGGTCGCGGCCAAGATCGACGCGGAGGTGCGCGAGATCATCGACCGCGCCTACGAGCGGGCAAAGGAAGCGCTGATCGCACAGCGAGCGGTGCTCGACCGCCTGGCCGCGCTGCTGGTCGAGAAGGAGACGATCGAGCACGACGAGTTCGAGTCGCTGTTCGAGGGGATCCTGCCGCCGCGCAGTTCAGGTCCCGCGCCGCGCCCCGCCGAGGAAGAGGCCCCGTCTGGTGGCGACGTGGAGACGGAGCCCAGTGGCGACGAGCCTCCGACCAAGCGACGACGGGGACCCGCTCCGCAGCCTGCCTAGCGCAATCGGTATCCCCCAGTAAACCGGATGAAGCCCGGCCCGCGAGGCCGGGCTTCATGCTGACCGCCCGCTCGAGGTCTTGAGGCACGGGGTACTTCTGTTTGATGGACACAGTCCGCGGCGCGGGCTGACCATGCACCACTCAGACCCTGGGAGAGGTGCGGTGCCAACGTTCGAGAACGGGTGGATATGTCGCCAATGCTGGTGCGCGAACCGCGAATTCGACTCGCGGTGCTATCGCTGCCACGTGGACAGGCCCGACGAAGTCGGGACGCTCGTGGTCGACGAGGCGCGAAAGCCGGCAGAGGCGGCCGCTGAGCCGATCCTGCTGACCGCTCCCACAGCACCGAAGGATGAGCCAGCCGAGGTCGAGGCGACCGTCTCGCTCGCGCAGGAGTCTGCCCCCAGACCTCCTGGCCGGCACTGCATCCGGTGCGGACACCGCCTGCTCGATCGCGCCGGATTCTGCACACAGTGCGGAACCCCCGCCCAGGCCGAAGCGGTGGCCGCTCCCGCACCGGACGCCCCGCAGCCAGAACACGCGTCACCCTCGTCCATCAAGGTCCCAAGGTTCGAGATGCCCCGTGTCAGCCCGCAGCACCTGCTGGAGCGCCTTCGTCTGGCGATAGGCACCTATCTGTCGCAGCATGAGATCGGCTGGGAAGCGTCGATGGCCGGGTTGGCCGTCGCGTTCGTGGCCTTCGGTTTCGTCGGCAGTCGCATGTCTAATGCCCCGATTGGCTGGGTCGACGGTACGCAGGCCCTCATCACCGGCGTCTTCGTGGCCGAATACCTGCTCCGCGTGGCCGTGGTCGCCGATCGGCCGGCCTTCGTGCGCGGTCACCTGGTCGAGCTTCTCGCCATCAGCCCCGTCCTGCGCGGCCTGAGAGTGATCAGCCTGCTGTGGCTCGTCTGGCTGAGTCCGGTCGTGCGGCGGCTGCGTTCCCGCCCCGCCCGCACACATCCCCCACGGGCCGCCGGCCGCCGGCGCTGGCTGCTGGCGGCCTGGGCACTGACGCTGTTCACGTCGGCCGTCGCGATCTACGGCTACGCGAGCAGCGGCGGAGTGGCCGGGCGCGAGCCTCAGTTCGTTGTTCTGGTCCTGATCATCTCCATCTTCGGCGGGGTGACCGCCTCTCTGTCGACTACCTATCTGGTCGCTCGGGACCCACGCGCCGACCAGGCACCGGCTTCCGCTGCGCCAACGGCGACATCGGCCCCGTCGCAGCACCCAGCACCGCCGACGGGGATCGCCGCCACGGGTATGAATGCAGCCACCCCGTCGCACCATGCGTAGTCCAATCGGGTCATATGGACCCGCGACCGGGGATCGTATACTCGCAGCCGTTGCGCGGAGGCACCGTGAACGGGGCCGGCTTCGCTTCCGAAAGGGTGGACGGGCGTGACCAGGACTGACACGGGACAGAGCAACCGAGCAACGGAACGGGGAGCTGCCGCACCAATGATCGAAGACCCTCTTGCTGAGACGACGAAGTCAGCGGACTGGAAGCTGGAGGCGGGGGAGGGGACCCTTGCACCCCGCTCCGCGCTGGACGTTCTCACCAACCTGAACGAGCGCGTCGCATCCGGTCGCGTCGACGAGTTCATGCCGATCGCCACCGGCTTCGTGCCGCTGGACAAGACGATCGGCGGCGCCCAGGGTGCCGGCAAGACGACCATGGCCCTGCAGATGGCGCGAAACATGGCGGCATCCGGCCAGGCGACCGTCCTCTACGTGTGCTTCGAGCACGAAGAGGAGTACCTGATCCAGCGCCTCATCGCGATGGAATCGGCCCTCACCCACCTGCCGCAGAAGTCGGGCGCGGTGAAGATCCAGGACGTCAAGAAGGAGGTCCTGGGCTCGTACACGGCCGCGGCCGAGAGCGGCACCCGCGCGAAGCTCGGCGCCAACCCGCGACTCCGCCCCAGCCTGGAGCGGATCGCCCGCTACGGCAGCAACCTGTACCTCATGCGCGGCACTGCCACCAGCTCGACCGTCGACAACCTGCGCACGCTGGTCGACGAGCATCGGGGCACCGAGGAGCGCCGCCTGGTCCTCTTCGTCGACTACCTGCAGAAGGTGCCGGTCATCCCCGAGCCGAACACCGAGGAGGAGAAGGTCACCCGGATCGTCTCCGGCCTGAAGGACATCGCCCTCTCGCTCGAGGTGCCGGTGGTGGCGATTGTGGCCGCCGACCGCGAGGGCCTGAAGGCCAAGCGCCTGCGCAACCACCACCTGCGCGGCTCATCGGCCATCAACTACGAGAGTGACATCATCCTGATCCTGAACGACAAGTACCACATCGTCGCCAAGGTCAACATCGAGTTCAATCCGTACCAGGCGCAGCGCTACCGCGACTGGGTGGTGGCCTCGGTCGAGAAGAACCGCGGCGGCCAGGACAACGTCGACCTCGAGTACGAAAAGCTCTTCGAGTACAGCTGCTTCGATCCGACCGGCCGCCAGACGGCCGAGAAGCTGATCGAGGAGCGGCTGTACAACGACTGAGCAAATCCCTCAGCCGAAACCCACAGCGGGGCGCTCTGAATGGCGGTAGCCGATCCGTACAGGGTGCTGCAGGTGCTGCCCACCGCCGACCAGGTGGTCCTGAGCGCTGCCTACCGTGCGCTGGCGCAGAAGTATCACCCTGACCACGACC
>DASSCW010000320.1:0-14542 GCA_035697465.1 Candidatus Limnocylindria bacterium
CAGGTCTTCCAGGAGGGGCCTCCGCTTCACCTGTACGTATATGACGACGGCTTCGTCATTCGCGGAACACCCGGGCAGCTCGCTGACGATCCCCAGTGGCAGCAGCGCCAGATGGCTGCCGAAGGCGTGCAAGCATTGATCGGATCGGTGGTGGCCAGTGGTCTACGGAATTGCATTGACGTGCCGGTGAGCGGCTCCCAGCTTGAGGTCAAGGCTCGGACCGCCGATGGCGTCGTGGCGATCAGCCTCGGCTCCGGCTCATTCCGTGTCGCATCGCCTGAGGAGCTGGACGCCGCGGCGGAACTAGCGCAGGTCCTTCGTGATGAGGACTTGGGCATCGTAAGCGAGGGTTGGGCAGACCTCGCATGGCGCCCATACCCGCTGGAGCGGTGGGAGGTGCGCATCAGCCGATGGGAGGGCCGCGAAGACGCGTTCAGCGGCGCAGTCAGCGCCCCGTGGCCAGACATGGTCCTGCCGGACGGAACGAGTCCATTGACCTTCGGGCGGTCCATCCCCGTGAATCCCGGTGGGATCTTCGACGAGGAACGCTGCGGGGTGCTGACGCGCGAGGAAGCGGACGCATTCGGGGCATTCCTGGACACTCAGCAAACTGAAGGCACCTGGGCGTTCCAGGATGCGAGCGGAGGCGTCTCATTCAACGTGAATCCACTGCTCCCCCACCGCTCCGGGTGCGCGTCCAGCGCCGGTGCATCACCGGAGACGCCCCGAGGCAACCTGATCGAGGACCTGGACGCGTGCGCCTACCTGCCCGAGCAGCTGCTCGCCGACGTTCTGCCGGAACCATGGACGCCGTTCGACAGCCAGCGCGAGACCCACGGCGACGGAGGGTGGGCTTCCTGCGAGTACTGGGAAGCCTGGGTCTATGCCAGCCGCCACCGCATCGGTGCGGACGAGGCGCGAGCTGCCGTGGAAGTGCAGTTCGGCTTTGGCCTCGTGAGCGACTCAATAGACGGGCGTACGGTGTACTTCAATGATTGCCTGAGCGCGGGCGCCACTTGCAGTCCGGCGATCGCGATCGCTGCTCCGCCCCACCTGGTGATCATTGTGCCGACCGATGCGGATGAATCGATGCTCCGGGCACTCGCTGCTGCACTGATCCAGCGCCTGGATCAAACCTAGATCGTCAAGCGCTACTCCAAATCCTGGAGAAACGGCCCGCCGGGCGGATCCTGGTTCAGGATCTCGAGGCCCCAGCTCACGCCGAGCCAGGCCAAGACCACCCCGATGATCACCGCGACCAGGATCAGGATCAGTGCCCGATACGAGGCGCCCTTGAAGGGCTTGCCAGCTCCGTCGAATGCGTCAGGCATGGGTCCAGTTTCTCCCCGTTTGCCCGGCTGTCAACGGCCTCGCCCTTAGCGGTGGCGGCGGCGGCGCCCCGCGGGTGTCGGGCGCGCGCGCTCACGCTCGCCGCGACGAGGCGGCGGCACGAAGCGCTGGCGGCGGATCTCGTCGTTCATGGCGCCGATGATCGGCGGGAACTTCACGAACGTGGCCCAGGCGGCAATTGCCAAGCCGGGAACGACGATCAACAGGATCAGCGCCAGCGGCACATGGATCACGGTCAGCAGCGGGACGAGGCCCCAGGTCACGACGATCGCCCAGAAGACCCACTCGTGCAGCGCCAGGATGGCCGGGTAGCGGCGGTACCGGCGCTGCGCAGTCGTGTAGACGAACACGGAGCCGATCACGATCAGCAGCGCGCCTGCCCACATGAGTGTGAACAGGTCGCGGAAGCCGATCGGGGTGAACGGATCGAAGAGGATGCCCATCGGCCCGGGAGTCTAGCAGGCGGAGTTCCGGTGGCTCCCAGCCCGCGAGTCATGCGCCAAGCTACAGACAGGGCGAGAGGCCTGCCCCTGGTGAGCGGTGGTACTCACCACTCGGGCAGGCCTCTCGCTCATCTGCCGGATCAGCAGACCCGGCTGGCCATCGCAACCGTCAGGCGGTCACGCTCGCGGTGCGCAGGACCGGAACGGGCTCGGTCTCAGGCCGCATCGCCCAGAAGAGCCCGGCTCCAGTGAAGAGGAAGGCTGCGCCCACGCCGGCGAACAGGGCGGCCAGTCCTAGGCCGAGCTGCAGCGCCGAGGCGGTGGCTGTCCCCACACCGAGCTCGCCGATCAGAGCGTGCGCCGTCGGGGTCCAGATCTGGGCGCGGGCGGGGCCCTCGATCGGGTGTGACCGGTCGAAATCGACCCAGTAGCGCCCGTCGTTCACGAACTCGTACTCACCTGCCGCGAAGACCTCGCCGTTGTACTCGACGTCCTCAGACAGAACCACCGTAGTCGCGCCGTGCAGGGTGTGGTAGGTGACCGTCGCCATCTGGAACATGTATTCGCTGGCGGTGTTGATCACCGGGTCGCTCGCGTCCAGCTCGGAGCTCACCACGGGGAAGCCCCAGTCGTCCCGCAGCAGAGCCATGATGGCCTGCGCGCCCTCGACCTCGCCACGGTCGACCAGCTGACCTTCTTCGTTGTAAGTCAGCGTGACGTTCTGCGCCGCGCTGAACGCATTGAGGGAGCGGTATCCCTCCTGCGTCTTGAGGTATGCGAAGCCACCGGCCGCGAGGAAGCCCACGCCGATGAGTGCAATGAAGATGCTGAGAATTTGCAACCTGCGAGTCATTTGGAGACCACCCTTCTCGAATAGCGGGCGTTTGGATCGCCTTGTTGGGTCCCACTCTCGCTGTCGCGGCGTGCTGAACCATGTGCCATCGAGACCGATTACCGTGCCAAATGGCCCCTCCGGTCCGCGGGTCATACGGCCCTGTGGAAAGTCGTGGAGCGGTTGGTCCCTGATTCAGGCGATCCATCTGCGACCGAGCGAACGAGCCGCCTGGGCAATAGCCGCCGGCGCCAGGGCGACCATAGCGACCATGGCCCATTCACCGGCATCCAGGGGAGACGCCCGGAACGCATCCGCCAGCGGAGGGAGGTACGGGATGGCCGCCTGGGCGATGAAGACAACCGCGGCGGCAAGTGCCAGGAACCCATTCGGCGGCAGGCGGAAAATGGGCGTGTCCAAGCTCCGGTTCGCATAAGCGCGAACGGCCTGGCCCACGGCGAGGGCGGTGAAGGCAAGCCATCGGGCATGGTCATCGCCCCCGGCGAGCAGCATCAATGCAAGCGCGGCCAGTGCAGAAAAGCCGCCGGCTAACGCGACCCCAAGCAGGATCCCGCGGTCCAGCAAAGGCTGCCCCCGTGGGCGCGGTGGCTTTCGCATCGCTCCGGGCTCTTCGCGTTCACGCTCGAACGCCACCGAGCTCGAGAGGTCGATGAACAGCTCCGCCCAGAGGATCTGGATCGGGAGGAGCGGCTGAGCGTAGCCGGCCAGCGTGGCGACCAGCACAAAGCCCAAGAGTGCAACGTGGGTGGAAATCAGGAACACAAGTCCCTTTTGGACGTTGGCGATCATCCGCCGACCCTCGCGCAGGCCGCCCATGAAAGTCGCGAATGAGTCGTCGCCAAGGACAAGGTCTGCCGCTTCACGGGCAACCGCGGTCCCGCTGCCCATCGCCACCGCCACGTCGCTGCTGTGCAATGCCGGCGCGTCGTTGACCCCGTCGCCGGTTACCGCGATGGTCCTTCCCCCGCGCCGAGCGAGCTTCACCAGGCGAAGCTTGTCGTCGGGCGTCGCACGAGCCACAACGTGGAGGCCGGGTAGCTCCCTCGCCAGACTCGCGTCATCCCATCCGCCCATCTCCTGCCCGGTCACCACTCGGTCAGAGGCGATGCCGGCCTCGCCGGCGATGGCAGCCGCCGTTCGCGGGTGGTCGCCGGTCACCATCACTACCTGGATGCCCGCGCCTAGAGCGGTGGCCACGGCGTCGCGGATCTCCGGCCGGAGGGGGTCGCTGAACGCGATGAGGCTGGAGAGCACCCAGTCGGTGGTGCGCTCTCGCGTCGCCACCAGCAACAACCTGGTCCCCTCGGCGGCCCGAAGAGAGACAAGGTCGTGCCACGCTTCGGACGCCGCGCCAACGTGCCTCTCCGTCAGCTGCAGGATGACTTCGGGAGCACCACTGACGAAGGTCCCGATGATGTCGCCGTCACGGGCCTCCACGAGCGAATACGGGTGGCCCTGCGCGGGAGGTTCCGCTCGGATCAGGCTCGACGGGGCCAGCCGCGGCGCGTCCCCTTCGGCCTCAAGCGCCCGCCGTAACGCACGCGGGAAGGCCCCGGCCGAACCGAGGCGCTCCGCTCGCCAGGCGTCGACTTCGGCACGAAGGGCATCAGCCAGGGCCTGCGCACTCGGAGGCCCGCCGGCAACCCGCCCGTGAGGCGTGTAGATCCCCGCTACTTCCAGGCGGTTGTGAGTCAGGGTGCCCGTCTTGTCCGTCAGGATGAGGTCGACGGCACCCAGCGTCTCCTGGGCGTTGAGCCGGCGAACCAGCACGCCGCGCCGCAACAGGCGGTAAGCACCGAGCCCCAGGATGACGGCCAACAGGACCGGTGGCTCCTCTGGGACAGCGGCGATCGCAGCCGCGATGCCTGCGAGCAGGTTCTGACCCGGTGGGTTGCCCCGCAGGAAGCCCAATCCAACCGTGATCGCCACCAGGGCCGAGGCGACCACCAGCAGGATGCGCACAAGCCGGTCGAGCTCCAACTGGATCGGCGAGCGGCGGCGTTCAGGCGCTCCGAGCGAGCGCGCAATGCGACCCACCTCCGTATTCGGTCCGGTTGCCACGATGACGGCCTCCGCGCTCCCGGCCACCAGGCTGGTGCCTGCGTAGACCATGGAGCGGCGTTCCGCCAGAGCGGACCCGGGCGCATCCGGACCGATCTCGCTGGACTCCGGGATCGACTCCCCGGTCAGCACGCTGCGATCGATCATCGCCCCGTGGGAGGCGACGACCCTGCCGTCAGCCGGTACGACGTCACCGCTGCTGAGGAGCGCGACATCTCCTGGCACCACTTCACGCGCAGGTACCACCACGGGTTGGCCATCTCGCCGCACGCGGGCCACCGGGGCCGAGGCGAGGCGGAGTGCCTCGAGCGCGCGCTCCGCCCGATACGTGGTGGCGACATCCGCGCCGACGATCGGGACGACTCCGACCAGGATCAAGAGACCGTCGCGGACCTCTCCGAGAATCACGGCCAGCGCGCCGGCGCCGATGAGGACGAGGATGAACGGCTCGGTCAGGGCCTCCCACAACATTGCGACCAGCGTCGGCCGCTCCGGGGGTGCCAGCTCGTTGGGTCCCCAATCACCGAGACGGGCTGCCGCCTCGTCCGCTCGCAGGCCGCGTTCGGGGTCGACGCCCAGCGCCTGCGCCACCTCGCCTGCAGCTCGACTGTGCGGGTCGGGCAAATCTGCCAGGCGGCGGTCGCGATCTACGCGACCAGGGACATCAGGGGTCACACCGAGGCCAGGACCTGTCGCGCGATGACCAGGTCCTCGCGCGGGGCGACACACAACACCGCCATCCCTCCGGCACGGGCAAGCACGGCGTCGGCCTCCTCCCTGCTCGCAGGCGTGACGGGCACTCCCAGCACCGCCAGCCGCTCACAGATCCCCCGCCGGATCAATGCCGAGCCATACCCGATGCCCCCTGTGAACACGAGCGCGTCGAGCCTGTCGAGGCTCGACGCCGTCGCCGCGATCGCCGCCGAAGCACGCGCAATGAACATCCGGAGGGCGAGGGCGGATCGTGCGTCACCGCGGCTCGCCTCCACCTCTAGGTCTGTGGCGCTTGGACTTCGCCCCGAAATCCCCAGCAAACCGGATTGGTGGCTGATCGCGCGTTCAACCTCCTGCTCGGACATCCCGCGACGAAGGGCGTGCAGCAGGATCCCCGGATCGATCGATCCGGCTCGAGTTCCCATCATCAACCCTTCGAGAGGCGTCATGCCCATCGTCGTGCTGACGGATCGCCCGGCAGCGACCGCAGTGGCGGAACATCCAGATCCAAGGTGCGCAACGACCAGTTGCAGGTCTCCCTGGTCACGCCCGAGCAGTGCCGCAGTGCGCTCGACCGACCATGCCACCGACAACCCGTGGAATCCATAGCGCCGCACGCCCCAGTCGCGATACCAGCTCTCGGGCAGCGGATATCGGTGGCTGACCTCCGGCAGGTCGGCGTGGAAGGCGGTGTCGAAGCAGGCGACGTGGGGCAGCTCGGGAAGGAGCGTCCGCGCTACGTCGATGACCTGCGCGGCAACGAGGTTGTGCAGCGGTGCCAGCGCATCGAGCTCGCGGATCGCCGTCAGGACGCCATCGTCGATACGCGTGGCTGTCGCGTACCGTGAGCCGCCGTGCGCCACGCGATACCCCACTGCATCGACGGTCCCCCCACTGCTGACGGCTTCGATTGCCGTCGCGACGGAGTCCGACCGGGCGCCGTCCGTCGCGTCGGCATCCCAGTCGCGCTCGGAGATGGCGACGCTGCGATCGCCCGGTTCCTCCACCACCGACGCCTTGAGCGAGCTCGAGCCCGGATTGAGGACGAGGATGCGCATCACAACCCGGCTCAGCCGGGCCAGGTCCAGTCGCGGATTTCGGGCGGATCGTCCCCATGCACGCGGGTGTACGCGCGGACCTCGCGGCGCCGAGCTTCCATCTCGTCCCGCAGCTCCGCGGCTCGCACGCCGACCGACGGGACGCGATCGATCACGTCCATCACCAGCCGGAACCGGTCGATGTCGTTCAGCATGGCCATGTCGAAGGGGGTCGTCGTGGTCCCTTCCTCCTTGTAGCCACGAACGTGCAGATTGCCGTGATTCGTGCGCCGGTAGGTGAGCCGATGAATCAGCCAGGGGTACCCGTGGTACGCGAAGATGATCGGCTTGTCCGTCGTGAACAGCGCGTCGAAGTCCTGGTGGCGGAGGCCATGAGGATGCTGCCGATCATCGATCAGCCGCATCAGGTCAACGACATTGATCACCCGCACCTTGAGGTCGGGGAGATGCCGGCGGAGCAAATGGGCCGACGCCAGCGTCTCGAGCGTAGGAACGTCTCCCGCGCAGCCCAGCACAACGTCAGGCTCCCCACCTTCATCCGTGCTGGCCCAGTCCCAGACGCCGATCCCTCGCTCACAGTGGTCGGCAGCGTCCTCCATGCCAAGCCACGTCGGTGCGCTTTGCTTGCCGGCCACGATCACGTTCACATAGTTCAGCGACCGGAGGCAGTGGTCCGCCACGCTCAAGAGGGTGTTGGCGTCGGGCGGCAGATAGACGCGAATGACGTCCGGCTTCTTGTTGACGACGTGATCGATGAAACCGGGATCCTGGTGGCTGAAGCCGTTGTGGTCCTGCCGCCAGACGTGGCTGCTCAGCAGGTAGTTGAGCGAGGCGATCGGCCGCCGCCAGGGTATCTCGCGAGAGACCTTCAGCCACTTCGCATGCTGGTTGAACATCGAGTCGACGATGTGGATGAACGCCTCGTAAGAGTTGAAGAGCCCATGGCGACCGGTGAGCAGGTAACCCTCAAGCCACCCCTGGCACAGGTGCTCGCTGAGAATCTCCATCACGCGGCCGTCCGGCGCGAGGTGCTCATCCACCGGCAGTCGCCCGGCAACCCAGGCCTTGTCGGTCGCCTCGAAGACCGCACCGAGACGGTTCGATGCCGTTTCATCGGGTCCGAACAGGCGGAAGGAGTCCGGATTCAGACGGACCACGTCACGCAGGAAACTGCCCAGCACGCGCGTCGCCTCGGCAAAGGGCGCCCCTGGTGCAGTCACCGCCACGGCATAGTCCCGAAAGTCCGGAAGGTCCAGCGGTCTGAGCAGTTCCCCGCCGTTGGTGTGCGGATTCGCGCTCATGCGCCGTGTCCCGCGTGGCGCGAGCGCGGCGATCTCCGCGCTCGGGGCACCACGCTCGTCGAAGAGTTCCTCCGGCCGATAGCTCCGCAGCCACTCTTCCAGCATCCGCAGCTCGGCAGGGTCGGTCCGCACGGCTGTCAACGGAACTTGGTGGCTCCGCCACGTATCAGCCACCGCCAGGCCATGGACCGTTGCTGGCCCGGTCCAGCCCTTCGGCGTCCGCAGTACGACCATCGGCCATCGCGGTCGGCTCTCTGCATCCCCCGACCGCGCGTCGCGCTGAATCGCTGCGATCTCGTCGAGGACGGCGTCGAGCGTCGCCGCCAGCTCCTGGTGCACGGTCCCCGGATCTGCGCCAGAGACGGTATGGACCGCATGGCCGTAGCCCTCAAGCAGCTGGCGGAGCTCCTGGTCCGGAATTCGCGCCAGGACGGTCGGGTTGGCGATCTTGTAGCCGTTGAGGTGCAGGATGGGGAGAACGGCGCCGTCCCTTCGTGGGTTCAGGAACTTGTTCGAGTGCCAGCTCGCGGCCAGCGGTCCGGTCTCGGCTTCGCCATCCCCAATCACGCAAGCAACCAGCAGGTCGGGGTTATCGAAGGCCGCACCATAGGCGTGTGCCAATGCGTATCCGAGCTCGCCGCCCTCATGGATGGAGCCCGGGGTCTCCGGGGCGACGTGGCTGGGAATGCCCCCGGGGAAGCTGAACTGGCGGAACAGCTGTTGCATCCCGCCTTCGTCGAGGGTGATTTCCGGATACCGCTCCGTGTACGTCCCATCGAGATATGCCGTCGCGACCAGGCCGGGGCCCCCGTGACCAGGACCGGTGACGTAGATCACGTTCAGGTCGCGCGCGCGAATCGCTCGGTTGAGGTGCGCGTAGAGCAGCGTCAGGCCCGGCACGGTCCCAAAGTGACCGAGTAGCCGCGGCTTGATGTGCTCGCTGCGCAGCGGCTGGCGCAGGAGTGGGTTGTCGAGGAGGTAGATCTGCCCCACCGAGAGGTAATTGGCTGCCCGCCAGTAGGCGTCGACCTGTCGCAGGCCCCCCTCGTCCAGTGGGCCCGGTAGGGTCGGCGTCGTCGTGCTCGTCATTCGCCGGAGTCCTCGGTCCTTGCAGACGGCAGCCTACCAAGCCCCATCGGAGGGGTGTGACGGATCATCCAGGCCCCAATGGGCCGCTAGGCCATGCTCGGGACGCCAATGGCCACCATGGCGTTCGCACGTGCGGGCACCTGTCCGCGCATGACCAGCACAGAGCAGTGGGAGTGGAGGAGCACATCGTGCGCCACGCTCCCGGCAAGGATGCGCTGGAGATCACCGAGGCCGCGAGAGCCAGTCACGATCAGATCGCTGTCGAGCTCCTTTGCTGCCTTGACAATCTCGTCCGCGGCGTCGCCCAGCCGAACGAGGCCCGTTGCGTCCCAGCCCACGTCGGACAATCGCTGCGCCATCTCGTCGCTGAATCGACGGTGGCGTGCCACCTCGTCGGCGTCCCTTGAGGAGTTGAGAGCTGGGGTAGGGGCCCATGGCGTGATGAGGAGCTCCGAGGCGATCGGCGACCGCGGCGCAACGCTCAGAACATCGGTGGGCAGGCCCTTGAGAATCTGCCATCGAGCCAGGATTGGAACGATAGCGTCTGTCCTGATCGCGCCGTCCGTGGCAACGAGAACGCGGTTCACCTTGGCGCGCCGGGCGACGAGCACGGGGCAGGGAGCATGATCGGTGAGGTCCGCCGACACCGAACCAAGAAGCGCGCTCGTCGCAACTCCGCGTCCGCGGCTGCCGACCACGATCAGGTCAGCGGCTTCCTCGGCGGCCGCGTCCCGTAGCGTTCGACCGACTGGGCCCTCAACCGCCCGCACCTCGACGCGATGACCACGCCGCCGCAGCGGCTCCGCCATTCCATCGAGAGGGTCGAGCAGCCCCGCCCCATCTGCCGACGGATTTCCGTCGCTGAACCAGGCTCCCCCTGGAATCGAGGATGCCCATCTCCCGTTTTCATCGCAGGCACGAAGGAACGTGAACTGCGCCCCGAGGGGCCAGCTCATGGCGATGATCAGGGCGTGCGCCACCCGGGAAGATATCGATCCGTCCAGCCCCACTATGACGCGCATGGCATTCCTCCGTCCTTGCCGTCTCTCGCCAGTTCCAGCTCAATGGTTTCGATGCCCGCATCGATCCGATCGGTTCGCGGGCAGGGCGCGTGGAGGAGCAGCCGTCGCATCGGCTCGTTGGTGGCAAACAACATCGCGGACAGGCGCGGCACGCCTCGGCGGGCTGCGGAGCGAACAGCGGCAGCGAAAAGGGCCGAGCCGATGCCGCGACCGCGCTGGCCATCCGCGACGGCCACGGCGACCTCCTCCGAGCCGCCTCGATCGGGCTCCATGCACAGGTGTCCGATGATGGCGCCGTCCTGAGGGCCGGCCTCGTGAAGAACGGCCACGAATCCGTCCGCGTGGTCGTGATCGACGTCGGCGAAGCGCTGCGCCGCCTCGGCGTCGACCCCTGGCCCTATCCCCAGGAATCGGGTGTAGCGAGCCCGCGCGGAGAGCCGCCGGTAGAAGTCAAGGAGGCCGTGCCCGTCACTCGATTCGATCGGTCGGATCGTGACCCATCTGCCGCTGTCAAGGGGGATCCGGTGGGACCCCAAGGATCGCGGCGCTGCGGCCAAGGTGTGCATCGGGAACGACCTCCTGTCATGGCCATCCTGTCCCCGAGGATCGGCGGAGCCATGGGCCGTTCGTCATCAGGGAGCCGTGTCACTTGGCACGAAGAAGCGGCGGCCGCTCTCGCGGCCGCCGCCTCGGGCTAGTTCGGGAGTTCGGTCAGATCGGACGGGGTGCCAGGTAGGTGCCACCCGACGAGTAGCGGACCACGGCGTCGACCGCGAAGCCGACGATCAGTGCGCCAATCAGGGCGGGCACGATGTACAGGCCCTCCATCACCGGGCCCCACGTGCTCACCGTGCCGAATGCCTCGCTGCCGAGCCAGCCACCGACGAGGGCGGCCAGTGCGGTGAAGACCCACTCATACCCGGTTGTGACGCGACCGATGAACTGGGCCACGGCGCCGATCACCAGCGCGCCGCCGACCAGGATGACGGCCTCTCCGAGGTTCATCCCAATATCCCATCCAAACAGCTCGAACATTGCTACTTACCTCCTTCTGGTCCTTTGAGACCAAGGTCAGGCTCGCGCGGAGTATCGGCGGCGGCAAGAGCCATTCATCACGGCGGCGGCGTGCCTTCCGGCCCTTCGGGCAAAGCCCGGTCCGCCGATAGACTCACCACATGCGAATCGTGAGTGCGGAAGAGGCGGTCGCCGGCATCGGTTCCGGTCAGCAGGTCTTCGTGCACGGCGGGGCGGCCACGCCAGCCACCTTGCTGGATGCGCTCGTGCGTCGTGCCGACGAGCTGCGCGACGTCGGCATCATTCACTTCCACACCGCCGGTCCGGGGCCGCACCTCGCTCCGGGGATGGCGGGCCACTTCCGGCACCGCGCGCTGTTCATCGGTGCCAATGCCCGTGAGGCCGTCAACCAGGGACGGGCGGATTACGTCCCGGTCTTCCTCTCGGACGTGCCTGAGCTGTTCTCCACCGGCGTCCTGCCGCTGGATGCGGTGCTCATCAACGTCACCCCGCCGGACGATCACGGTTACTGCTCGCTGGGCACGTCGGTCGATGCGGTCCTGGCGGCCACGCGAGCGGCAAAGACCGTCATTGCCCAACTGAACCGATCGATCCCTCGAACGCTTGGTGACAGCTTCGTGCACACCTCGGAGATCGACCTGGCCGTCGAGATCGATCAGCCGCCGTACGAGCACTTCGAACCTCCCATCGGCGACGTGGAGCGTCGCATTGGAGAGTCCGTCGCCGAGCTGGTGCCGGACGGCGCAACACTGCAGATGGGCATCGGGTCCATCCCAGCGGCTGTCGGACTCGCGCTCCGCGACAAGCACGACCTCGGGGCACACACCGAGCTGTTCACCGACGTGGTGCTGGACCTGGTCGAGTCCGGAGCGTTGACCGGCGCAGTCAAGGAGATCAATCGCGGGAAGATCGTCTCTGCCTTCATGATGGGAAGCGCTCGCCTGTATCGGTTCGTCGATGACAACCCGATGGTCGAGATGCGACCGGTGGACTACACCAACGACACCTCTGTCATTCGCCGCTTCAAACGCATGGTGGCGGTCAACTCGGCGATCTCGGTGGACCTGACGGGGCAGGTGTCGGCCGACTCCATCGGCACTCGCTTTTACTCGGGCGTCGGTGGACAGATGGACTTCATGCGTGGCGCGGCGTTGGCTCCTGAAGGTAGAGCCATCATCGCAATGCCCTCGACTGCCGACGGGGGGAAGGTGTCGCGGATTGCCGCCGTTCTGCCCGAGGGAGCGGGCGTAGTCACGAGCCGGGCGCACGTCAGGACGGTCGTCACCGAGTACGGCGTGGCCGAGCTGTTCGGCAGGAGCGTCCGGGAGCGCGCGCACGCGCTGATCAACATCGCCCATCCACAATTCCGCGACGACCTTCGGCACCAGGCGCTACGTCGCTACCACCTCGACGCCTGACCGACGGCATCTGCTCGTCAGCCGAGGAGCTAGATGCCGTCCTCGATCATCGGTCGAAGGAGGTCCAGAGGCGTGAGAACACCTGTCGGTCGATCCTCTCCGTCAACCACGACGAGCCGATGGATGTGGCGATCCACCATCAGCTGCGCCGCCCGCCTGACGCTCGTATCGGCATGAACGGTCACGGCGGGCGAGCTCATGATGTGCCGGACCCGCAGACGGCTCCAGTTCCCGCTGATGAGCTCGCTTGAGCGGGCGATCATCAAGTCCGCCTGGCTGATGACTCCGACGGTGAGGCCCAGATGGACCACCGGCAGGCCAGTGACCCGGTAGGTCTTCAGCAGCTGCTCCGCTTCGGAAGCCGGAGCATCCACGTCGATCACGACGGGGTCGATGGTCATGAGATCTCCGACGCGAATCGCCGGCGCGGCAGTTGCCATGTGATTGCCTCCCCTTTCAAGCGGGATGACCTTCACTCTCAACTGACGCGGGGTGGTCGTCGCCTGCCGGAAGTCACGTCAATGGGGGGCCTGCAGTCACACCTTGCCTCGAAGCGGCAGGCACCTGAGTCTGGGATTCGCGCCTTGCGCTTCCCAGAGCCGAGCTTCCTCCTTCGGCAGGCCCCTGGTCACCAATTGCGAGGCCGGGCGCGGGGCCGCTCCGCTTACGGGGTTAGATGGGGGCCAAAGGTCATGCCCCGAACAGGCGTCTCGACTCTCCCGCCTCTTGGCGCCAGTCCCGGATGCTGGCCGCATGGGTGTGATGAGGCCGGCCAGATACCCTGGCATCCCGGCTGTGGTCGACGGCTCTGAAGCTGCCGCCCACGTCGAGATCCGGATCAGCGAAGCTGCCTGCGCGTACCCGATTACGCCGTCGACGACGATGGCGGCCGTATTCCAGGCGGCCGTCGCGGATGGGCGCGCGAATCTCTGGGGCACCCCCCTCGCGTTCATCGAGCCCGAGTCTGAGCACTCGTCTGCATCGGCCGCGGAAGGCTTCGCCCTGGCTGGCGGGCGCGTCACCAATTTCACGGCGGGGCAGGGGCTCATCCTGATGAAGGAGGTCCTGTACGTCATCGCCGGGAAGCGGTTGCCGGCCGTCTTCCACGTCGGCGCCCGGGCACTTACAAGCCAGGGGCTGAACATCCACGCAGGCCATGACGATGTCATGGGGGTGGCGGACACCGGCTGGGGCATCCTGTTCGCCCGAAACGCCCAGGAGGTGGCGGACCTGACGGCCATCGCGCGACGAGCGGCCGAAGCCTGCGAGACTCCATTCCTCGTCGTTCAGGATGGATTCCTCACCACCCACACGCTCCAGGACGTGTTCCTGCCCGAGGACGCGCTCCTGACTGCCTACGTCGGAGATCCACGCCAGCGGCTGCGCAGCTACTTCGAGCCAGACGAGGCGCTGATGACCGGTGTCGTCCAGAACCAGGACTCGTACATGAAGGGCAGGATCGGGCAACGCGCGTTCTACGAGAAGCTGGGTAGCGCCGTGCAGGAGGCCATGGACGCCTGGAGCGCGGCGACCGGTCGGAGCTATGGACCCATCGCCACTCACCGGGTGGAAGACGCAGACGAGATCCTCGTGTCGATGGGCACCATGGCAGAGTCTTCGATCGCGGTCGTGGATCACCTGCGGCGGCAGGGCCGTAGGGTTGGGGCGGTGGCCATCACCTCCTTCCGCCCGTTCCCTGCGGACGAGCTCCTCGACTCCCTGCGGAACGCCCGAGCGGTGGCGGTGGTCGAGCGGACCGACGAGCCTGCTGCGCACGACAATCCGCTCACCCGCGAGGTCAAAGCCGTGCTTGCCGATCACGCCGCCGACGGCTTCGCCGTCCCGCGCGTGCTCTCAGCCTCGGCTGGCCTCGGTTCGCGTGACGTCTCGGCGGGAGATCTGATAGCCGTCTTCGACTGGCTGAGTGATCCTGATGCGCTCCACAGCCGGCGGCATGCCGTGCTCGGCATCAAGCACCCGCTCGCCTTGGCTCAAGCTTCGCTCGAGCTGCGACCGCGGGGCGCCTACAGCCTCCGCGGCCATTCAATCGGCGGGTTCGGATCCGTCACGACCAACAAGATCGTCGCCAGCCTGGTCGCGGACCTCTTCGGACTCCACGTGCAGGCCTATCCACGTTATGGATCGGAGAAGAAGGGGCTCCCCACCACCTACTACCTGACGATTGCGCAGGAGCCGAT
>DASSCW010000321.1:0-9765 GCA_035697465.1 Candidatus Limnocylindria bacterium
CCGGAGATCGTCGACCGCCTGACCTCGGTCGCCAACCGCACCGACCTGCTCGAGGTCGTGATGGATCTCGGGCGACGCCCCGAGGCGCGCTTCACGACCGGCGAGGAGGACCTCCTCGACCGGGAGATCACCGAGGCCGACATCGCGCACGTCATCGACCACATCGGCGCCTTCGGCGACGACAACCGTGCCGGGATCGAGCGCACCCTCCATCGGATCAGCGCCATCCGCAACCGGGCCGGCAAGGTGGTGGGCCTGACCTGCCGCATCGGCCGGGCCGTATTCGGGACGATCGACATAATTCGCGACATCGTCGACGGCGGCCAGAGCGTGCTGCTCCTCGGCCGGCCGGGCGTCGGCAAGACGACCATGCTGCGCGAGGTGGCCCGCGTCCTGGCCGACGACCTGGGCAAGCGGGTGATCGTGGTCGACACCAGCAACGAGATCGCCGGCGACGGCGATATCCCGCACCCGGGCATCGGCGACGCCCGGCGCATGCAGGTGCGGACCCCAACCGACCAGCACGGCGTGATGATCGAGGCGGTCGAGAACCACATGCCCGAGGTGATCGTCATCGACGAGATCGGGACCGAGCTGGAGGCCGGCGCCGCCCGGACCATCGCCGAGCGGGGCGTGCAGCTGGTCGGGACGGCGCACGGCAACACCCTGGACAACCTGATGCTGAACCCGACCCTCTCCGACCTGATCGGCGGCATCCAGCCCGTCACGCTGGGCGACGAGGAGGCGCGCCGCCGCGGCACACAGAAGACCGTGCTGGAGCGCAAGGCGCCGCCGACGTTCGACGTCGTGGTCGAGATCGTGGAGCGCGACAGCGTCATCGTGCACCGCAACGTGGCCGAGACGGTGGACGCCATCCTGCGCGGCCACATGATCCCGCCAGAGTCGCGCTGGCGCGAGGGCAGCGAGCTGCGGGCGGCGACCAAGTACGACTACCGCATCAGCGACACGGCGGCGGGCAACCCGGCCTTCGCCCCGCTCGAGCCGACCGGCAGCTTCGGCGCCTTCGGGCGCGGGCGCGGAGCGAGCGGCGGGGCCACCGGCCTGCGGCCACTTCCCGGACGGGGCGGGGCCACCGGCCGCACCGGCCGCATGCTGCCAGGTGAGCGCATCTCCGGCGAACGCTTCGAGCCCTCAGAGACGTCGGACCCGCGCCGCTCGATCGAGCAGGCGCTGCGCGACCAGGCGACGGAGCAGGAGCTGGTCGAGCAGCCGGTCGGGGCGAGCCGGCCGCGGGCTGCCGGCGGGCGCAACCATCGGCCCCTGAACATCTTCGCCTTCGGCGTCAGCCGCAAGCGGCTGGAGCAGGCAGTCCGCGAGCTCGGCGTTCCCGTCACATCGGCCCGTGAGCTTGACGAGGCCGATGCCGTCGTCACGCTGCGCAACTACTACCGGCGCAAGCCGTCCGCCCTGCGCGAGGCCGAGTCGAACGGCATCCCCATCTACGTGCTCAAGACGAACACGATGCTGCAGATGGAGAACCTGCTCGCCAGCCTGTTCGACCTGGAGGCCGATCCGTCCGAGGCGGCACTGCGGGAGACCGCGGAGGCCATTGGACTGGTGCAGGCCTCCGGCAGGCCGATGGAGCTGGATCCGCAGAACGCCTACATCCGGCGCCTGCAGCACCAGATGGCGGAGCGCAACAACATCATGTCCCGCTCCCGCGGCACCGAGCCGAACCGGCGGGTGGAGCTCATGCCCGACGAAGGTCGCGCGTGGCGCTGAGCCCCCGCGGCAGCTTCATCACGCTGGAGGGCTCGGAGGGCAGCGGCAAGACGACGGCCGCCCGCCACCTTGGCGAGTGGCTCCGCTCTCGCGGTGAGACGGTCACCGTCACACGCGAGCCCGGAGGCACGCCGCTGGGCGAGGAGGTGCGCAGGCTGGTCCTGCACCTCCGCGACCTCTCCGACGACCTCGACCCACGGGCCGACGCGCTCCTCTACGCGGCCGCTCGGGCGCAGCACACCGCACGCGTGATCAAGCCGGCACTGGAGCGCGGCGAGCACGTCGTCTGCGCCCGCTACCTCGACTCGTCCCTCGCCTATCAGGGAGTGGGCTACGGCAACGACCTCGGCGAGATGCGGCGCCTCCAGCACTTCGCGACCTACGGCCTGCTGCCGGACCTGACCCTGCTGATCGACGTGCCGGTCGAGGTCGGGCTCGGCCGCAAGCGCCAGGGCGCATGGAACCGTTTCGAGGACACGCAGGGCGTCGCCTTCTTCGAGAAGGTCCGGACCGCCTACCTCGAGCTCGCGGCCGATGAGCCCGATCGCTTCCGGGTGATCGACGGCGGAGGCACTGTCCAGGAGACGGATGCGCTGATCCGGCAGGCGGTCGAGCCGCTGTTCGCCGCGCGGGCGTGACGCGCGGGACTTGCCAGATGCGAATGGGAGAAGCATTACGCGCCCTACTGGCGCCGTGCTTCCCATCGCGACGCCCTGCCCACGCGTGCCGGGGACTGTGACGGGCGTAAATACGCGGGCTCGAGTGACTTAGTGCTACGGGGATTCGCATTTCGCAAGTCGCGACCGCGCGCGGGACTCCCCGCGCTTGATGCGCGTGGCCCGCTTCTCCGTCGCGCGGTCAGGGACGGGTGGCCCCCGGCCGCTCGCCTGCGGCATAATCGCGCCCTGCCAGCATTGAGCCGACGCCCATGAAGCTCGTCACCGCGGTCGTGCATAACGAGGATGCGGCCAACCTGGTCGACGCCCTGCTCGAACGCGAGTACCGGGCGACCCGGCTGCACTCCTCGGGCGGGTTCCTGAAGCAGGGCAACGCCACCATCCTGGTGGGCGTCGAGGACGACCAGGTCGACGCGGTCCTGGCACTGATCAGCGCCAACTGCCACTCGCGCCGTCAGTTCGTGAACCCGATGCCCCCGATCATGGAGCCGGGCGAGTTCTACATGCCGTACCCGGTCGAGGTGGAGGTCGGCGGGGCCACCGTCTTCGTGCTGCCGGTCGAGCGCTTCGAGCGCCTTTAGACCGATGCCTCCGCCCCGCTGGCTGGAGGCCCTGGAGTCACGCGCACCCGACGTGGTGGCTGCCTGGCGGGTCTGCGATGTCAGCCTCCTCGCCATGCGGCACGAGCTGCGCGCGCGTGCCGGCCTCGGGACCGCGGCCGCAATCCACCGCCAGCAGGAGGCGGTCGCCGATGCCCTGTCGGACGCGCTCGAAGCCGCCACCGAAGAACATCTGCGCGCGCCGGGCGGCGAGGGCGAGTGGAACGTCGCCCAGGCGTTCGCCCACACCACTGCCTCGCGGCGCTGGCTGGCACACGCCGCCGCGCTGACCGCGCGCGGCGAATGGCCCGACGAAGAGCCGGTCGTGCGGCCAGGCATCCCAGGTCCGGAAGACGCCTCGCGCGATCTGTTGCGCACCTACCTGGAGAAGTCGCGGCGATCGATGGCGCTCTCGGCCGAGGCGATCGCCGGGCACGAGTCGGATCCCTGTCCGCTGGACCACCCGCTGGTCGGCCACCTGCGCTGCGGCGAATGGCTCCTCTTCGCCGGCGTCCACGACCTGATGCACCTGGAGCAGCTCCACCGCTTGATGGGCGATGCCTGAATTACCTGCGCCTCTGATGCTGGTGGTCGATCCCGGCCGGCCTTCCGCGCCAGCCGGCTCGTACGCGGCCATTGCCAGCGCCGGCCAGGGTGTGCTGTCGGCCGAGCTGTCGCGGCGCCTGGGCGCCGCGGGCGCGATCGTCACTCGGCTGCCGGTGTTCGCCGAGCCCGCTTCGCCGTTCCACTGGGGGGCGTGGTTCACGGCGGCGGCCCGCGCCGCACGACGCGAGGAGCACGTGGCCGGTCGTCCGGGCGAGACGATCGGCTATGCCGGCGCCGGCTCGCTGGCGCTGCTGGGTGATGAGGCGCTTGCCACGCTCATCTCGCCCCCGACCGGCGGGGTGGTCGCCAACAACCGCTATTCGGCCGACGCCTTCGCGCTATCCGGCGACGTGGACGCCGCGCTCGATACGCTTTCCGCCTGCGACACGGACAACGCCGCCGTCCGCCGCCTCGAGGAGGCCGGCCTCGCCTCGCAGGATCTGGGCGCCAGCGACTGGTCGCGCTTCGACGTGGACACGCCCCTCGACCTGGCGCTGCTGCGTCTGGCGACCCGGCTCCCCGGCACGCGAGTGCTGGACGGGATGGTGACCGCGTTCCTGGAGGACGCGCGGCTGCCGAACGGCGGCGGCCTGGAGGTGCCGCACCTGGCAGCGATCGGCGAGGTCATCCGCAGCCGGGAGGCCCAACTGCTGGTCGCGGGTCGCATCCCATCGAGCGCGTGGTCCTACCTGGAGACCGAGTCCGCCTGCCGGGTGCGCTGCTTCATCGAGGAGCGGGGCATGCGCTCATCGCGCGACCATGTTCCCCGTTCGTTACTGGCCGATTGGGTGGATCGCCTTGGTCCGGCCGACCTCATCGGCGAGCTCGCCTCACTGGCCGACGCGGTGATCCTGGACAGCCGCGTCCTGATGGCCGCCCGCGCAGGGTCGTCCGACGCGGTCGCCTGGCCGCCGGAAGAGGAGCGGTTCGCCTCCGACTTCGGAGACGGCGCGCGCGTCTCCACCGGCTGGCTGGCGGAGTTGACGTCCGCCGCCGCGGCTGCATCGGTACCGGTGCTGCTCGGCGGCCATGCCCTTGTCAGCGACGGCCTGCGGCTCCTCGTCGACGCCGCCTGGCTGGGTCGATGAGGCGACGCGCCGTCGGCTGCTCATGCCGCCTGCGCCTGTAACCTCGGGCGTCAGACTCGATCCCGACGCCCTGGTCACCAGGCGCATCAGTATCGGCCGCGGTCGGGCGATCGCTGACGGCTGATGCCGTGAGTGCATGAGATGGGTCGGAAGTGCTTGGCATGAGACGCGATCCCGATCTTGTAGGCACGCCCCGCATGGGCCGCTGGGTCGGGTGACGCGAGGCGGACGCTGGCGCATCGGCTGGTAGACTGTTCTGGTGCGGCACGAGCGTGCCGCGGGCTGACACGTAAACCATTGCCAGGCGCGACGCCGCGCCGGGCACGACAGGGCAATATCGGCCTGGAGCTGGCTCGGAATGGACATCGATCAGACGGGCTTGATCTACGTCCTCGGGTTCGGGTTCGCCGCCACCACGTTCGTCTTCGGCACGATCCTGTTCTCGTGGCTCATCACCCACCGCCGGTCGCGGCCCCAGAAGGGCCTGCCGTACGAGAGTGGCATCGACACGATCGGTGACACCTGGTCGCGCTTCGGGCTTGCCTTCTACCTTTATGCACTGCTGTTCGTCTCGTTCGACGTCGAGATCATCTTCGTGTACCTGTGGGCCATCACCGTCCGTTCCGTGGCCGTGCCCGGCATGATCGTGATTGGTCTGTTCCTTGCGATCCTGATGGTCGGCGAGCTCTACGCCTGGCGGAAGGGAGACCTGCGATGGCACTGAACACACCTGGTCAGACCGGTCTGACCGTGCCGGAGACAGAGCCGGCACCACCACCGATCGTGATCGCCGACCAGGCGGCAAGCGACGAGCTGCTGCGCGAGTTCGGGATGGAGGAGCATCCACGCGGCGGGTTCCACGGGCTGCTGGAGGTGATCCCCACCAAGGCGGACTGGATCCTCGACCTCATCCGGGCGAACTCGCTGTGGCCGCTCCTGTCCGGCCTCTCCTGCTGCGCCATCGAGATGATGAGCAGCGCCACCGCCAAGAACGACATCGATCGCTTCGGCATGTTCCCGTTCCGCGCAAGCCCACGTCAGGCCGACGTGCTGATCGTCGCGGGCACGTTGACCACCAAGATGGCCGGGCCGCTGGTTCGGCTGTGGGAGCAGATGCCCGAGCCGAAGTGGTGCGTGGCGATGGGCACCTGCACCACCTCCGGCGGCCGCTTCAAGCGCTCGTATTCCGTGGTCCAGGGCGTCGATCGGGTCATGCCCGTGGACGTCTACGTGCCCGGCTGCCCGCCCCGGCCGGAGGGCCTTAGCTCTGGCCTCATCAAGCTGCAGGAGCTGGTCAAGCAGCGGCGCGGCCAGTGGCCGACCTACGTCGACCGCGGCCCGCAGCGGCTCGCCTGGGAAGGGGACGTGCGCTGACCGCCCCGGCTGCGGCTGGCGCGCTGGTTCGCGCCCTGACGGACCGCTATCCCGAGCTGGCCGAAAGCCTCTGGACCGATGACGACACGGTCGAGGTCCAGGCCGAGGGCGACCGTAACGTGGAGCTGCTGACCACGTTCCGCGACGATCCGGAGCTGCGCTTCTGGTGGCTGGGCGACGCGGCAGCCGTCGACTACGGGCCGTCTGAGCATTTCGAGGTGGTGTACCACCTGTACTCGGACCTGCATCCCGCCTGGCTGCGCCTCCGCTGCCGCGTGAACCGCGCCGATCCGCACCTCCCCACCATCACGGGGCTGTGGGAAGGCGCCATGTTCCACGAGCGCGAGATGTTCGACATGATGGGCATCGTGTTCGACGGCAACCGCGACCTGCGGCGCATCTACATGTCACCGGATTACCGCAGCTTCCCGCAGCGCAAGGATTTCCTCCTGCCCGATGACGCGGCCGATTCCTCGTCCGCCGGCGTGAACCCGCTCGAGCGTCCGGAGACCTGGGACCTGTCCAGGTTCCGCGAGGAGCTGACTCGCTCGGCAGAACCATCCGACGCAGCTGGCGTCGAGGCTGGCAAGCAGTGACCGCCGTCGATCCGGAGACCCGCATCCCCGACCCGATCGAGCTCGATCGGCTGGAAGAGCAGCGGCTCTCGGCAGCACTGGGACTGGGGCCTGCGCGAGCGGCCGGCGGGCCGGAGTACGCCGGCTTCGAGATGGTCGGCATCCCGGACCGTCCGCCGGTGACCGAGCGCGAGGCGGAGATGTACTCGCTCGAAGAGGGCGAGATGCTGCTCAACATGGGGCCGCAGCATCCCTCGACCCACGGCGTGATGCGGCTGGTGGTGAAGATCCGCAGCGAGATGGTCACCGACCTCGATGTGGTGCTCGGCTACCTGCACCGCGGCATCGAGAAGCTGTGCGAGAACGCGACCTACACCACGGTGCTGACCTACGTGGACCCGATGGACTACATGTCGGCCATGCACAACGAGCACGCGCCGGCGATCGCCTTCGAGAAGCTGTACGGGATCAAGGCGCCGAAGCGAGCCGAGTACATCCGCGCCCTGGTGGTCGAGCTCAACCGGGTCTTCAGCCACGGGCTGATGATGGGCTTCCTCGCCCTCGACATGGGCGGCATCACGCCGATCCTGTACGGCTTCATCAACCGCGACGAGGTGGTCGACCTGCTGTCGAGCATCTCCGGTCAGCGGATGCTGTTCAACTTCTTCCGGGTGGGCGGCGTGAACTGGGACGTGAACGACGAGTTCATCAACCGGCTGTCGAGCTGGCGCGTCAACGTGGGCAAGTCGATCGGCGACAACGAGCAGCTCATCACCCAGAACGAGATCTTCACGCAGCGCACCAAGGGCATGGGCGTGCTCAGCGGCGAGCGCGCGATCAGCCTGGGCGTCTCCGGACCGAACCTGCGCGCCTCTGGCGTGCCGTTCGACGTGCGGAAGGCGCATCCCTACTCGATCTACAACGAGCTCGAGTTCGACGTGGTCACCCAGCCCGGCGGCGACACCTACGCTCGCTACCTCCAGCGCGTGGACGAGATCAAGCAGAGCCTGCACCTGATTGACCAGATCGTGGACCAGATGCCGCACGGGCCGGTGCAGGCCCAGGTGCCCGGCATCATCCGGCCGCGGCCGGGCCGCGCCTTCGGCGCCGTCGAGTCGCCGCGCGGCTTCTACTCCGTCTACGCCATCAGCGACGGCGGGCCGAACCCGTATCGGTTCCGCATGCGCGACCCTTCGTTCATCTCTCTGCAGTCGATGCCGGTGCTGATGCCCGGCCACCTCATCGCCGACACGATGGCGATCATGGCCAGCCTCGACCCGATCATGGGCGGGGTCGACAAGTGAGGGAGACCGCCTAGATGGAGCTCGGCGAGATCCTGCTCGCGGTAGGCCGCTTCGTGCTGGCCACCACGCTGCTGCTGCTCCTGACGGTGCCGACCGCCTTCATCGTCATCCAGATCGAGCTGAAGGTGATCGCCCTCATGCAGCTGCGCTACGGGCCGAATCGCGTCGGCCCGCGCGGCATGTTCCAGAGCACGATCCACGGCTTCAAGGTGCTGGCCAAGGAGGACACCACGCCCGACCAGGCCGATCGGCCAACCTTCACCATGGCTCCCTGGATGGTCTTCATGGCCGCCGCCATGAGCATGCTGGTCATCCCGTTCGCCCCAGGCCTGGTGGCCGTCGAGTCCTCGATCAGCGTCGTCTACTTCTTCGCCGTGCTCGGCCTGTCGGTGGTCGGCCTGCTGGTCGCCGGCTGGGCCAGCTACAACAAGTATTCGCTGCTGGGCGGCCTTCGCAGCGCGGCCCAGATGGTGAGCTACGAGATCCCGCTCACCCTCTCGATCGTGGGGATCGTGGTGCTGACCGGCAGCCTCTCCTTTACCGGGATCGTCGAGTGGCAGCGGGTCAACGGCTGGGGCTTCTTGTGGCAGTTCTGGGCCTTCCCCATCTTCTTCATCGCGGCCATCGCCGAGATCAACCGGACCCCGTTCGACATGGTCGAGGCCGACAGCGAGATCGTCGCCGGCTTTGCGACCGAGTACTCGGGGATGCGCTTCGGCTTCTTCTTCTTCGCCGAGTACGTGGCGCTCTTCATCATGAGCGCGATCATGGTGACCCTCTTCTTCGGCGGGTGGCTGATCCCCTTCGTGGAGCTCCCCGACGGCATCCTGGGCACGCTGCTGGGCCTGCTGTCGTTCTTCATCAAGACCTACTTCTTCGTCTTCGTGGCGGTCTGGATGCGGACCACGCTCCCACGCGTGCGCGTGGACCAGCTGATGGGGATGGCCTGGAAGTGGCTCCTGCCGCTGGCCTTGGTAAACCTGTTCGTCACCGCCGCCATCGTGCTGATCTTCAACCTGCAGCCGGTGGGAGGCGCATAGACAGATGGCCATACCGGGCGCAGGCATCGCGCAGGGCATGTGGACCACCCTGCGCAACATGTTCAACCCCAAGGTCACGCGCCAGTACCCCGAGGAGCGCCCGCAGATGCCGGAGCGCTGGCGCGGCCGGCTGGACCTGATCTACGACCCGTTCGGCGAGCACAAGTGCGAGGTCTGCTTCCAGTGCGCCCAGGTCTGCCCGGTGGAGGCCATCGACATGAGCGGCTTCGACTCGCAGGGCAACCGCATCCGCTACGGCATGCCGGAGATCTATGACGAGCGCAAGGACGCGAACGCCTACCGCCGCGCCGGGCTTCCCGCCCGACCGATGCGCAACCCGGCGCGCTGGGACGAGCCCATCGACGAGCCCTGGCTGCGCGGGGTGATCGACGGCTTCGGCGCGCGGCCGGAGGCGCTGGTGGCGATCTTCACCGCCGTCCAGGAGCGGCACGGCTACCTGCCGGAGCGAGCGCTGCGCGTCATCAGCGAGCGGATGACGATCCACTGGGCCCAGGTGTTCGGCGCAGCCAGCCTGGGCGGCTTCCGCCTGCTGCCGGCCGAGGGCCACGTGGTCACCGTCTGCACCTGCGCCGCCTGCCGCTTCGCCGGCGGAGCCGAGCTGCTCGAGGCGCTGCGCGACGAGCTGGGCGTCGAGCCCGGCGAGTCGACACCGGACGGAACCTTCAGCCTGGAGACCGCGACCGACGTTGGCGCCGGAGCCATCGCGCCGACGGTCCGCATCGACACCCTGGTCTACGG
>DASSCW010000322.1:0-3252 GCA_035697465.1 Candidatus Limnocylindria bacterium
CGCTGCCGAAGGTGGAGATGAGCTACATCGGCGGGTGAGCGTCTCCTGCTGCTGTTCATTCAGCGGCAGATATGCTGTCGAGAAGAGGGCGCCTCTTCAGGCGCCAACGGCGTCAAGGCATGCGCGCATCTGAATAGATGGCAGCGAAATCAGCGGCAGGTTCTCGACACCATATCCAGGATGCATATCCAGCGACGTACCTTCACGTAAGGGAGTCAGACGACTCCGCTGCGTGGATCGGGCCGCGGCGGTTCCGCAGCGGGCCGCCGGGGCGACCGCGGGTCACCGCCATGATCTCGGCCAGGATCGCCCTCGCAACCTCTTCTGGCCCCTCGGCGCCGATGTCCAGCCCTGCCGGAGCGTACAGGCGCTGGAGCGCCTCCGGCCGGCCGATCCCGGCCAGCATCTGCTCCGTTCGTCCGCGCGGCCCCATGACACCGAGATACGCAGACGGCATATCGAGAAACGAGCGCAGGTAGGCGATATCGCGCAGGTAGTTGTGGCTCATCAGCACCACGGCCGAGCGGCCATCGGGCTCCATCGCTTCGGCCGCGCTGTCGGGATCGGCATCGCAGAAGTCCCCCGCCCCGGGAAACCGTTCGGCATTGAGCAGCGCACGTCGAACGTCCGCCACGGTCACCCGCCACCCCAGCTCCGCCGCCTGTCGCACCAGCGGAATCGCGTCGTGGCCGGCGCCGCAGACGATAAGGCGCATCGGCGGCAGGATCGGCTCATGGAGGACCCGCTCGCCATCCTCATCGAGCACGCGCGCCGTGCGGCCGTGGTCCGCATCGGGCTCGAGGCGATGGCTCCCCGCATTGGAACCGGTCAGCACCGTCACCAGGCAACCTTCGTCGTGTTGGCGCAGGACAGCCGCCGTGGCCACCGCTCCTGCGGTGGGCTCGACGAAGATCTCGAACGAGCCGTTGCAGCCGAGGCCGTAACCCCATACCGCGTCGTCGTCGGCGGTGAGGTCGAAGGAGGTGAGGCGTGGTGTCCCGTCCGCGATCACCTCTCGCCCGATGCGGGCGACGTCCTCCTCCAGGCAGCCACCGCTGATGTTGCCGATCGGCGTGCCGTCAGCGGGGATGAGCAGGCGCGCACCGGCGTGACGGTAGGTCGACCCCGTGGTCGCGACGATAGTGGCCAGCGCCATCGGCTCACCGCGCGCCTGGCCCGCCTCGATGCCGCCCAGGATTTGTTGGAGCTCGGACATGCAGGACGATGCTACCGCCGGGATCCAGATCTCTCAGGCGCCCACCTGACGAGCGCTATCGCATTTGGAGCCGGGATTTGGCTCAGATGCACGCCCGGGGAACCCTATATGGGTGCGCCGACCCCTTGATGACGGCGCCGAGGGCAAGTTGAGCGTGAATCTGACGTCCCTGCCCTCCGAAACGCCGCGAGAAGCCCGCTGGTGTTCCGCCGGTGTGCACTTGAGAGTCCGAGGCTCTGCGATCAGGCAGCCTTGAAGACAAGGGCCGCGTTCATCCCCCCGAAGCCGAACGAGGTCGACAACGCAGCGGCTGGTCGGGCGGAGAGCGACTCGCGCAGGACGTTGAGGTCGCACGCAGGGTCGAGGTTCACGAGGTTGCAGGTCGCGGGCAGGCAGCCCGCGCCCATCGCCAGGAGGGTGATGGCCGCCTCGATCGCCCCCGACGCGCCCAGCGCGTGACCGTACAGGCCCTTCGTTCCGGAGACGGGAACCGTGGCGGCATGGGCGCCGAGCGCCAGGTGCAGTGCCTTTGCCTCGGCGATCTCGTTGAGCTGCGTCGATGAGGCATGCGCATTCACGTAACCGATCTCCTCGGCCGCGAGGCCGGCATCCGCGAGCGCCGTGGCCACGGCCGCTGCGGCCGCCTCGCCCGAGGGCAGCGGAGCGGTGAGGTGATACGCGTCGGTGGAGGCGCCGAAGCCGGCGACCTCACCCAGGATCCGTGCACCTCGTGCTTCTGCGGCGCCGCGTTCCTCCAAAGCCAGGATGGCGGCGCCCTCGCCCATGACGAACCCGTCGCGGTCGACGTCGAACGGTCGGGAGGCGGTCCCCGGGTCATCGTTGCGACCCGAGAGGACGCGGATCATGGCGAACGCGCCGAAGGTCAAGGGCGCGAGTGGTGCCTCCGCGCCACCGGCCAGTGCAGCATCCACGATTCCCGCCCGAATGGCATGGAATGCCTGGCCGATTGCCATCGAGCCCGACGCGCAGGAGTTCGCGTTGCCGACCGCCGGACCGCGGATGCCGAGGTCGATCGCCACGTTCGAGGCACCTGCCCCGCCGAAGACCGCGGTGGCAAGCGTCGGCGACACGGCGCGCACGCCTCGTGTCACGTAGTTGGCGTGTTGCTCCTCGCCGAAGGCCACGCCCCCCAGCGCAGAGCCGATCCAGATGCCGGTGCGATCCGCCGAGCGGGCCGCATCGGTCCATCCGGCCTGCTCCACCGCCATGCGGGCGGACGCGACCGAAAGCTGGCTGAACCGATCCAGCCGCCGCGCGCGCTTCGCGTCAAGGTGATCCTCCGGCCGGAAGTCATCGATCTGTGCCGCGATGCGCGAGGGGAAGATGGACGCGTCGAAGCGGTCGATCTCGCGTACGGCGGACTGGTTGCGGACCACGCCGGCCCATAGGCCCTCCGCGCCACTGCCCACCGGGGTGACGGCGCCGATGCCGGTGACGACCACGCGCCGCTCGCTCACGCTGCGGCCTCCGCCAGGGCCTTGACCCGGCGCAGCGTCCGGCCGGCGATGGCATCGATGAACTGGGGGCCGATCACGTGGCGCCCCACCCAGCCGCCGATGAGAGGCCAGCGAAGGTCCAGGGCGTGGTGGATGCTCACATCCCAGCTACCGTCGGCCGCGGTCTCGAAGCGCCAGGCCACCTCCATGCCGCGGGTGACGCCGCCGGTGTGCGTGAACTCGATGCGGCGCTCGGCGGGGAGTGGGCGCTGGATCGCCTCCCAGCGGACCGGGATTGGTCCTCGCCGCGCGCCCATCTCGAAGCGGCGCTCGCCGTCCTCAGCCGGCACGCGGCGCACGTAGCGGTAGTGCGGCAGTCTCTCTGGCCATCGCTCGATTTCGGCGGCCAACGGAAAGATCCGCTCGAACGGTGCGTGGATCTGGACGCGCATCACGCTCTTCACGGCCGCAGCACCTGGGCCAGGAAGAGCGGTGAGAGGGCATCAGACGCGGGCCGCAGGTCGCCGAGGGCCGAACCAAGCCTGTCCGCGAGCCGTGGGCGCGCCGCCAGGCGCCGAA
>DASSCW010000323.1:0-2262 GCA_035697465.1 Candidatus Limnocylindria bacterium
TCATCTTGAGGACTCCGTCTACGTGAACAATCTGGGTGATGAGGGGCCAACGCGAGTCCACGCGGCCTACGGGGAGAACTATCCGCGCCTGGCCGCCCTGAAGAGGGTCTATGACCCGGACAACTTCTTTCGGGCGAACCAGAACATCGACCCCACCGCCGACCCAGGCAACAGAGCACAATGAGCGCTGTGACTGGGCGGCGCATTCTGGTGGTCGGCGCCGGGATCGCTGGTGTTGGCGCAGCCCGCGCCCTCCGGCAGCGTGGCTTCGCCGTTGACGTCATCGAGCGCGAGACCGCCTGGGCGCACACCGGGGCCGGGATCTACCTGCCGGGCAATGCCGCACGCGCGTTGCGAGCGCTCGGCGTGGAGTCCGCGGTCGTGGAACGCGCAGCGCTGATCCCATGCCAGCGCTTCTGCGATTACCGAGGCAACGTGCTGGCCGAAGTCGACCTGGACGCCCTCTGGGGCGGCGTTGGCCCCTGCCTTGCCCTGCATCGCGCGGATCTGCACGAGGTCCTCGCGGACCACGGCGAGCGGATGTCGATCCGGATGGGTGCATCACTGCACCGGCTCAGCCAGGAAGACGGGGCTGTGACCGTCGAGTTCGACGATGTGAGCATCGGCCGTTACGACCTGGTCATCGGCGCCGACGGAATCCACTCCGAGGTACGGCGGCGCGTGTTCCAGGGTGCCGACGCAGTCCGATCGGTCGGACAGGTCGCGTGGCGGTTCGTCACCGCATGCCCACCCGAGGTGACGACATGGACGGTGCTGCTCGGATCCGGCGTGGCATTCCTGGCGGTGCCCATCGGCCACGGCCGGGTCTACTGCTACTGCGACGCGCCCACCGACGGCATCCCTCGCACCAGCGGAGACGATGCGGTCGCGCGGCTTGCCGAGGTCTTGCGAGGGTTCAGCCAGCCGGTGCCGGCGATACTCGAATCGCTCGGACCCGACCACGCCGTGCACGTCGCTCCGATCGAGGAGGTCATGCTCGATCAGTGGTGGCAAGGGTCGGTGCTGCTGATCGGGGACGCAGCGCACGCGACGTCACCCAACATGGCCGAAGGCGCGGCGATGGCCCTCGAGGACGGTTTGGTGCTCGCCGAGTGCCTAGCTGCCGGCGATGGAATCGCGCAGACAATCCTTCGTTTCCAAGCTCGACGCCAACCGCGCACCCGGTGGGTCCTTGCCCAGACACACCGCCGGGACCGGACTCGCAGGTTTCCGTCCGCCGTCCGCAACCTGGTGTTGCGTCGATGGGGACGGAAAATGGTCCACGCCAACTATCGGCCCCTTCTCGGTCTCCCCTGACAATGCCTCCGATCGGGAGAGGGTTAGGGATCACCGCCGGGCTGGACCCCGGCCTGGCTCGTGAGCTGGCAGCACACTGCGAACATCTCGGTTACCACTCGCTGTGGTCGAACGACGAGCCGACCGCGTCCGGGCTGACGACGCTCGCCCACTTCGCGGCCGGCGCACCGCAGCTCGAGCTCGGGGTCGGAGTGTTGCCCATCGACCGCCACCAGCCGACCCACATCGCCGCGGAGATAGACCGCCTCGGCCTCGACCCCACGAAGCTGTGGATCGGGATCGGATCCGGCCAACTGCGTGCGCCGGTTGAGACCATCGAGCGGGCTGTCGCCGAGCTGCGTGAGCTCCTCGCCGACCAGCCGCGCATCGTCATGGCTGCCATGCGAAAGCGGCTGTGCCACATCGGTGGCGCCATTGCCGACGGCGTCCTGCTCAATTGGATGCTGCCGACCCACGCAGCCCAAGCGCGCCGTTGGGTACACGAAGGAGCCGCAACCGCTGGACGCGCCGCCCCGGTCGTCGCGTCCTACGTTCGTGTCGCCCTGGGCCCCGGTGCGGCGCAGCGACTTCAGGACGAGGAGGGCCACTATCGCAACAAGAACGAAAGCCATCGCCAGTACTTCGAGGGCATGGACGTCGAACTCGGCAGCGTCGGTGTAGCCGCATCGACGCGACAGGACGTGCTGGACGGACTTGCGCCCTACCACTCTGTGCTCGACCTGCCGATCGCACGCGTCCTCGCAAGGCACGATGCGGCCTCGCTCCGGGCGGTCGCCGTCGCCGCGGCGCCATGAGATCCAGACGCCATCCGCACGTCAGGTCGGCGATGGGCGTCCTCTGGTGGTACCCCACCCGCGAGATCCGCGCCGAGAAGGCAAGGGCAGCGCAAGCCTGGGCAGCGCTGAGACTATGCCGCCAGGCCGGCGTGCGACCGTAGCGTCCAAC
>DASSCW010000324.1:0-6403 GCA_035697465.1 Candidatus Limnocylindria bacterium
TCAGCATCGTCGCGCACATCGACCACGGGAAGTCGACGCTCGCCGACCGGCTGCTGGAGGCGACCCACACCATCGACCGACGGCTGATGACCAGCCAGGTCCTCGATTCGATGGACCTCGAACGGGAGAAGGGGATCACCATCAAGGCGCGCGCCGTGCGGCTGCAATACGACGCAGCGGACGGCCAGACCTACGCCCTCAACCTGATCGACACCCCCGGCCACGTCGACTTCACCTACGAGGTGAGCCGATCCCTGCAGGCCTGCGAGGGGGCGATCCTGGTGGTCGACGCCAGCCAGGGAATCGAGGCACAGACGCTCGCCAATGTCCACCTTGCCATCGCCCAGAACCTGGTGATCGTCCCGGTCATCAACAAGATCGACCTGCCCAGCGCCGACCCGGAGATGGTGATGGCCGAGCTGGAGGACACGCTCGCCATCCCGCGCGAGGAGGCGATCCTGGCATCCGCCAAGGAAGGGACTGGCGTGGACGAGATCCTGGAGGCGATCGTCAGCCGCATCCCGCCACCGAGCGGAGATTCGGGCGCACCGCTGCAGGCGCTCGTGTTCGACAGCCACTACGACCAGTACAAGGGCGTGGTCGCCTACGTCCGGGTCGCGAATGGGACGCTGCACGATCACGAGCGCATCCGGTTCATGGCCACCGGCGTCGAGAGCGACATCCTGGAGCTCGGCTACTTCCGGCCGCAGCCGGTGCCGACGCGCAGCCTCTCAGCCGGCGAGGTCGGCTACGTGGCGTCGGGCCTGAAGAGCATCGCCGAAGCGCGGGTGGGCGACACCCTGACCGATGCGGACAAGCCCGCTCCCGGATCCCTGCCGGGCTACAAGGAGGCGCTGCCACTCGTCTTCGCCGGCATCTACCCGATGCGCGGCGACGACTATCCGCTGCTGCGTGAGGCGCTCGAGAAGCTGCATCTCAACGACGCGAGCTTCGTGTACGAGCCGGAGTCCAGCGTTGCGCTGGGCTTCGGCTACCGCTGTGGCTTCCTGGGACTGCTGCACATGGAGATCGTCCAGGAGCGCCTGGAGCGCGAGTTCGACCTCGACCTGATCGCGTCCGCGCCGAGCGTCGAGTATCGCGTGCGGCTGATGCATCGGGCTGACGAGCTGGTGGTCGACAACCCGTCGAAGATGCCGGATGCCGGCGAGATCGAGGCGATCAGCGAGCCCTGGGTGGCAGTGCAGATCATCACGCCGACCGACTACATCGGGCCGATCATGGAGCTCGCCACCGCGCGACGTGGCACGTTCGGGCAGATGGAGTACCTGGACCCCAAGCGGGTCAACCTGCACCTGGAGCTGCCGCTGGCCGAGCTGATCATCGACTTCTACGACCTGCTCAAGAGCCGCAGCAGCGGGTACGCCAGCCTCGACTACCAGTACATCGGCTACCGCCAGGCGGACCTGGTCAAGCTGGATGTCCTGGTCAACGCCGAGCCCGTGGATGCGCTCTCCCTGATCGTCCACCGGTCCAACGCCTACCGCCATGGCAAGGGGCTGGTCGAGAAGCTGAAGGAGCTGATCCCGCGCCAGATGTTCGAAGTGCCGGTCCAGGCCGCCATCGGCTCGAATATCATCAGCCGCGAGACGATCCGGGCCATGCGCAAGAACGTGCTGGCCAAGTGCTATGGCGGGGACATCACTCGCAAGCGCAAGCTCCTCGAGAAGCAGAAGGAGGGCAAGCAGCGCATGAAGCGGATCGGATCCGTGGAGATCCCGCAGGAGGCCTTCCTGGCCGTGCTGCGGATGAACGAGGACTCCTAGGTGACGTTCGAGGAATCGCTGCGCCTCTCCATCGCGCTGGGGCTCACCATCTTCCTCGTCCTGCTCCGCTTCGACTCCGAGCGGATCATGCGCTCCGACTACTTCCGCTACCGGTACCCGTGGCTCGGACCGGTCAGCTACTACGGGCTGGTCATTGCCTTCGCGATCGGCATCGTGCTGATCCTGCCGAATGGGCGCGGCCGCCTCTTCCTGACTCCCGGCGACCCCGAGGTGATGCTGCCGCTGATGCTCGGCTTTGCCGCGGTGGGGGTGCTGAACGCGATCGCCTTCGCGTTCCGCTGGTACGGCGGCATCACGCCACTGCCGACGTCGCTGCTGCCGAGCCGCCTCCTGGGAGCGGCTGCCAGCTCGGTGGCCGACGAGCTCCAGTTCCGCTCGATCGTGATGGGCCTCCTGATCTTCGCCGACGTTCCGGGCGGCGTGACGACCGCGGTCGTCGTGCAGGCCTTGCTCTATGCCGTGGCGCAGCGTCGCCTGTGGCGGGAGCGGCAGGTGTACTTCCTGGTCGGATCGTTGATCCTTGGCTACGCATGCGGCTGGGCGACCGTCACGGCCGGCTCGATCGTGCCGGCCATCGTCGGGCACTTCGTGGTGATTGCCGCGCTGTTCGCATTTGCCGGAGGTCGGTTGCGGCAACGCCCGATCTAGGACCGATGGAGCTGATGCCGTATCTCCCGGCTCTGGCGAAATGCCGTCCCGGATTCGCAATCCGCAGGTCGGACACGAGTTACTTGCGCCGTGCGAATGGCCGTAGCGTTACGGGCGTCGAGCAGCCATTTCGCGCAGGTGCCCGACTTGACTTGAGCGTGGAGCGGGTGTCCATCCACGCCGATAAGCATGTGAAAGTTGCTTAGCGCTTCATGGATTCGCATATCGCTAGTCACACGGCTGCAACGCCGCTGGACAGCTACCACCTCTACATCCACGTGCCGTTCTGTCGGCTGGTGTGCGCGTACTGCGACTTCGTGACCGTCGGCGGGCGCGCGGCGGATGTCCCGCGCTACGTGGCCGCTCTCCACGCCGAGTTGGCGTTGCGGCCGGCAGTGGGGACGCTCTCCACGGTGTACTTCGGCGGCGGCACGCCGTCGCTGCTGCCTGCCAACGCCGTGGCGGGCTTGCTGGACGCCGCCGCTGCGAGATGGGGCTGGCGGCCGGCCGAGGCGACGCTGGAGGCGAATCCGAGCGCTCGCGAGATCCCCGACTGGGCGAGTCTCCGCGCCGCTGGCGTGAACCGCATCTCGCTCGGGGCGCAGTCGTTGCGCGATTCGGATCTCCGGACGTTGGCACGCGGTCACACGGCCGATGAGGTGCGGCAAGCCTTCGCCGCGGCGCGGAGAGCGGGATTCGACAACGTCAGCCTCGACCTGATCTACGGGATCCCGGGACAGACCCTGGCCGGCTGGCGGCAGGGACTGCGCGCTGCCTTGGCTCTCGAACCCGATCACCTCTCGCTGTACGCCCTGCAGCTTGCAATGGAGCCCGATGAGTGGGCCGCGCCGCCTCGTCCCGGTGCGCTGGCCTGGCGTCGGCGACGCGCCGCCGAGCAGGACGACGGCCTTGCGGCCGACCATTACGCGCTGGCCGAGGAGCTGCTCGATGTTGCCGGCTACGCCCACTACGAGCTGTCCTCGTGGACGCTGCCCGGCCGCGAGTCGCGGCACAACTCCGCCTACTGGGCACGGCGGCCGTACGTCGGGCTCGGGGCGGGGGCACACTCGTTCGACGGGAAGGCGCGACGCGCCTGGAACGTCCGAGACCTGGACCGATACCTTGCCGCGGTCGAGGCCGGCGTGCTGCCGGAGGCGGGGAGCGAACTGCTAGATGAGCCAACCGCCGCGTTCGAGGCCATCGCGCTGGGGCTGCGACGGGTGGAAGGGCTGAGCCGCGCCGCCTTCGCCGCCGAGTTCGGCGCCGATCCGGCGGCCCGCTTCGCATCCGGTGTGGAGGCACATGTCGCGGCGGGCCTGCTCGAGGGGGTCGATGACGATCGCCTCCGCCTCACGGCGCGCGGCCGCCTGCTGGCTTCCGAGGTGCTGACGGCGTTCCTGCCGGCCGCCGTGGCCTGATGCGGCTTCCGCCGAAGACCCTGGAGGCCATCGCCGAGGGTCGCGTCGACCTGGCGTTTCGCCGCTGGGAGCGTCCGATGTGCCGGGCGGGCGGCAGCCAGCGCACGCAGATCGGCGTCATCGGCTTCGAGACGGTCGAGATCGTGCCACGCGAGGCGGTGACGGACGACGCCGCGCAGCGGGCCGGATTCGACTCAGCGGCCGAGCTGCTCGGCTTCCTCGACCGCAGGTCGGCGGGGGAGATCTATCGCGTGCGGCTGCGGCTGGTGGGGCCGGATCCTCGGATCGAGCTCCGCGAGGCGCTGCCGGATGATGCCCAGCTGGCTGATCTGCACCGTCGCCTGGAACGGCTCGACCGGGCCAGCGGCCACGGGCCGTGGACCCGCCAGGTGCTCGAGATCATCGACCGCCAACCCGAGCGGAGGGCCGGCGACCTGGCCGCAGAGCTGGGCCGCGAGCGGCTGCCGTTCAAGGTCGACGTGCGGAAACTGAAGGAGCTGGGCCTTACCGAGAGCCTGCCGATCGGCTACCGGCTCTCGCCCCGCGGCCGGGCGCTGCTGCGCCGGCTGCAGCTCAGCGACCGCGAAGGCGGCTCAGCAGCGCCGCGTAGGCGATCGAGCCGACCGCCCCGGCCAGAAGGTCGTTGACCGTGTCCCAGGTGCCGCGCACGTTGCGGAGGCCGAACCACACGTCGCTGTAGTACTCCTGCGCCTCCAGCCCGATGTGGGCGAGCTGCGCAATGCCAACGGCGCTCAGTGGCGGAAGGTCCAGCAGCTCCGCGATCACGACGGTCGCCGCGCCGGTGCCATGGGCGTGCGGGATCGCGTCGAAGTAGCGGTAGCGGTCGTAGAGGTCGAAGTGGTTGCCCAGCAGGTCGAGCACGAAGATCGACAGCCACAGGTTATCGGTCCAGACCGGATAGCCGTCCTGCCGCAGCCGGCGGCGGTGGGCGAGCGGTACCACCAGGCTGAGCGGGATCATCACCAGTCCACGCGTGCCGATCGCCTTGCCCTCGAAGCGATTGTCGTGGCGGCGAACGATCGCCTCGGCCAGGATGCCGATCATGATCGCGCGAAGCAGGACGTTGCAGGCCGTCGCGATGGCGCGCACGGACCGCATGCTAGAGCGGTCGCCGTTCGTTGACATCGGTCCGGCCCGGTTGGTACCATTCGGCACAGCCCGTTAGCACTCTCGGCCATAGAGTGCTAATGGCGAAATCCAGGAGGTCCGATGGCCGAAGAGGCTGCACGACAAGAAGACCGGGTGGGACGCCGCGTTTCGCTGACGGAACGCCAGCAGAGCGTGCTGCGGGCCGTGGTCGAGGATTACCTCGCCACCGCCATCCCGGTCGGATCCAAGATGCTGGTTGACCGCCATGGACTGCAGGTCAGCCCTGCGACCGTGCGCAGCGCGATGGCCGATCTGGAGCAGATGGGCCTGCTGAGCCACCCGCACACCAGCGCCGGCCGTGTGCCGTCCGATCTCGGCTACCGCCTCTACGTCGAATCACTCATGCGGGAAGCTTCGCTCGATCGCACTGACCAGCTGATGATCCGGCACCAGTTCAGCCAGGTCCAGCTGACCAGCAACGAGTGGCTGCGCCTGGCCGCATCCATCCTGGCGGCGAGCACGAGCTCCGCCGCGGTGGTCACGCCCGCCCGCGCACGTCGGGCACGATTCGGGCACCTTCAGCTCGTCGAGCTGGCCGACCACTCGCGCCTCTGCGTGTTGGTCATGGCCGATGGCAAGGTGCAGCAGCGCCGGCTGGACCGCAGCAAGCTGGAGCGAAACGCGACCGACTCCCCCCTCGACCAGGCCGCGCTCGACACGGTGGCCGCCACCCTGAATGCGGAGCTGTCCAACCTCTCGGCCCCGCAGGTGCGCCGCCGGACGGGCAAGCTCACGCCGGTTGCCGCGCACGTGGCGGAAGTGGCAGCCCAGATGCTGGAGCAGGGAGACGGGGTCAGCGTTGAGGAGGTCTTCACCGATGGCATCACCAACGTCCTGGAGCAGCCGGAGTTCGCCCACGGCTCGAAGCTGCGCGGCGTGCTCGACGTGCTGCGCCGTTCCGACTTCCTGGAGCAGCTGCTGCCCGTGCTGACGCGGGGCGGGGGAGTCCACGTGATCATCGGCCACGAGAACACGATCGACGCGATGCACGAGGTGAGCCTTATCTTCGCGCCGTATGGCGAGCCTGACCGCGCGCTTGGCCTGCTCGGGGTGCTGGGCCCCACGCGCATGCCGTACCCGCGAGCGATTCCCACAGTCCGATACCTGTCGACGCTGATGAACGAGCTCATCAGCGCCGGGCAATACGGTGAGACGCATGACTGAGCGACCCACCAACGGCGACGCGCGCGAAGGCGCCGAGGCCGCGACCGAGACGCGCGAGGAGCGCGGCAAGGGTCCATCTCGCGCCGAGCTGATGCGCGCACTCGACAAGATGGAGACCGCGCTCGAAGAGGCGCGATCGGCATCCGACGAGAACCTGCGCGCCTGGCAGCGCGCCGCCGCCGACTACTCGAACTACAA
>DASSCW010000325.1:0-2317 GCA_035697465.1 Candidatus Limnocylindria bacterium
GACCTCGCTCATCGATCGGCGCTTCGCGAAGCCGCCGAGCTGGCGCCCACTGATCGTCCGAATCGGGAGCGCGCGCGGGTGCTGATCGAGCTGGCATACGACGCGGTCGACGATGGCCACCCGGATGAGGCGCGGCGCATGGCCAAAGATGCCCTGGACGTGGCTCGCGACGCGAACGCCGCGACGGAGGAGGTCCGCGCCAATATCGCCGTCGGCGTCCTGTCGAGTGAGAGCCTGGATTTCCAGGCCGCCGATCGAGCCTTCACGGAGGCCGCCCGGGTCGCATCCGAGGGCAGTGTGACCGAGGAGTACGTCCTGGCGACGCTTGCCGCCCGCCGCAGCGGGCTCGCGGTGGATGTCGGTGACTACGAGCGGGCTCTGGCGCTGGTGGAGGTCGGAATGGCACGTGCCGCCAGGGCCGGGACAGTCGACCAGCAGCGCCCGTTCCTGCGATGGCGGAGGATCAATTCACTCCAAGCCCTCGGTCGGTGGGCGGAAGCTGAAGCACTGGTGCGGGAGGGAGACCGCGACTCGACGGTGTGGCAGGCGACCTGGACGATGTTCTTCTTCCTCGACACCCTGATTCGCCAGGGGCGCTTTGCCGAGGCCGATGCAGCGGCGCGTCGGATCGGCGCCGGGGAGGATGCCGGCTATTGGGCCCCCATCTCCCTGCATGGTCGCGCGAAGGTCCTATATGCCGAGGGACGCTGGGCAGAAGCGAGTGCTGCTGTCGAGGAGGCCATGAAGGCCCCCAACTGCTCGAACGATGTCCTGTTTCCGCTGCTGGAAGACTCCATCCGAGGTGAGGCAGACCGGGCCGTTGCGGCCCATGCACGGCGGCGGCTGGCGGATGAAGGAGCGGCTCGCCGGATCGGGCTTGAACGACTGGAGCGCCTGCGCGCCCTCGCCGGACCGGTCGTGGCGAGTGGCGGCGCCGGACCGCGTGTCGAGGCCGTGCTTGCCACTGCCGAGGCAGAGGGCAGCCGGCTCGAGGGACACTCCAATCCAGGCCAGTGGGACGAGGTTGCTGGCCGATGGGAGAAGCTCCAGCAGCCCTGGGAAACGGCCTACGCTCGCTTCCGCCAGGCTGAGACGCTGCTTGGCCAGCGAGGGGATCGGCAGGTCGCCATCGGCGCGCTTGAGGTCGCGCACCGGCTGGCCGCCGACCTTGGCGCACGCCCGCTGCTTGACCACATCGAGATCCTGGCCCGTCGGGCTCGTATTCGAGTGGTCCCGGCGACTCGGGCGTCGCGGCGTCGCGAGGCATTGAACGCGGAAGGCGTGCTCGTCTCCCTGACCGCCCGGGAATGGGAGGTGCTGGCGCTGGTGGCACTTGGCCACACCAACCGCGAGATCGGCGAGCAGCTGTTCATCAGTGAGAAGACGGTGTCCGTCCACGTCACGAACGCCATGAACAAGCTCGGCGCCCTCAGCCGGTACGAGGCCGCGGCGAGCGCTTCCCGCCTCGGCCTGCTCCCCACGTCCGCTACGCCCGGCCACCGGGCGACCTGAGGCTTCGCAGACTCGGAAAACTAAGGCTTCTCCCGATGTCCCACCTCCCCGCCGGCCGGAGAGTCCCTGGCAAGCCAGCCGCCGTTCTCCAGTCGCGTCGTCCGACGCCACCCGGCGGCCAAAGGTCAAGGGAAGGGACAGCCATGATGATCTCGGGAAAGAGCGCCCCATTCAGCGCGCACTTGAGCACGATGCCGGCATCGCAGGTGGTTGCGCTCGTTCTGGCCGCGCTCCTGACGATGGCCTCCGCGACGCTGGTCTCCGCCACGAGTGCCGAGCGCTCGACGCAGCCTGTCGTCCGGATGTGGGACGGCATTCCGGTCGGAAGCTCGACCCTCGTCCGCACCGACAGCGGCATCAGCGCGGTGTACCAGACCACGCAGGTGCCGGCCGGGCAGGCCGTGACGCTCTGGTTCGTCGTCTTCAATAATCCCGCCGCCTGCAATGGGCCGTGCGGTGCGGTCGACCTGTTCTTCAACCCCGCCGCGGGCGGTGACTTCCTGGTGGGCGCCGGCCATGTCGTCGGCGCGAGCGGGCACGCGATGTTCGCCGGCAGCCTGCGGGTGGGTGACACAAGTGGATCCGCCTTTGCGGAGATCGGGATGCCCGAGCGCGCGATCGGCCTGACAAATCCGCGGGGCGCCCAGGTCGCACTCCTGCTCCACAGCCACGGGCCGGCGCTCAATGGGACGGCCTTGGCCTCCCAACTGAGCTCATTCACCGGCGGCTGCCAGGTCTTCCTAGGCGACCTTGAGATGCCTGGTTCCGGCCTGGCGGATGGTCCCGAGGACGTGCCGGACGCGAT
>DASSCW010000326.1:0-10700 GCA_035697465.1 Candidatus Limnocylindria bacterium
ATGCGCGCCGGCGCGGCGACCGTGCACGAGCTGTCCGGAGGTCGCATGGTGCTGGGGCTTGGCGCCAGCCACCTTGACACGGTCAGCGAGGTTCGCGGCCATGCTTATGGCTCGCCGCTGGCGGTGATGCGCGACTATCTCGCGGCCTATCGGTCGGCGGAGTTTCGAGGCCCGCAGCCGCACGGCGAGCCGCCCGTCCTCCTGGCAGCGCTGCGACCCAGGATGCTGACCCTGGCCGGCACATCTGCAGATGGCGCGTTCCCATATCTGGTGCCGGTCGACTATGTGCCTGGCGCTCGGCAGCTCCTCGACGCCGGCGCGGCGGCGGCGGGTCGTCCACGTCCAACCCTGGTCGTCAGCCAGGCGTGTTTGCTTCAGACCGATCCCGAGGCCGCGCGGCGGGCAGCGCGCCAGTACCTGGACCGATACCTCGGCTTGCCGAACTATCTCGCCAACCTTCGCCTGGCAGGCTTCAGCGACGACGAGCTGGCGCTGCCCGGCGCCGATCGGCTGGTGGACTCACTGGTCGCCTGGGGTGATGCCTCCACGATCCGCGCTCGCCTGCGCGCCATGCTCGATGCCGGCGCCGACCACGTGGCCCTCATCCCGCTCACCGCGGGCGGCCTTCACGCCGACCACGCCACCATGGAGGCCTTGGCCCCGCCTTGGTGAGGGTCACAGACGGTCGGCTCGCTGAGTGACCGGGCGCGTTCAGAGGTGAAGGTCGGGCCGGATTGCGCCGCGGCGCGTTGCGTAGCCGCGCAAGGCGTGATTCGGCCCGGCCATCGGCTCTAATCCTCGAGGACGAAGGTCACCAGGATGTTGGCCTGGAACTCGAGCCCGCCATCGCGCCCGACGATGACGCGCTGCTCCTTCACCCAGGCGCTGCGCACCTGGCGGAGCGTCTTGCCGGCGCGGTCGATCCCCTGCCGGATCGCATCTTCGAATGATTCAGTTGAGGTGCAGCTGAGCTCGGTTACTCGTGCGACGGACATGTTCGATCTCCTCCAAAGTTGGACGGCAAGTATGGACCGATGCGTCCCCGGTCAGGCTCCGCGCGTGGCGGTCCAGGCCAGGAGCGCATCGGCATCCAATGCGTTGACGACGGAGTCGATCTGCACGCCACATGCCGCGGCCCGATCGCACCCGTACGGTTGCCATGCCATCTGGCCCGGCGCATGGGCGTCCGAGTCGATGCTCACCCTGCAGCCGGCCTCGACGGCCAGCCGCAGCAGCCGCTTCGGCGGATCGAGGCGTTCGGGACGCGAGTTGACCTCTATCGCCTTGTCGAAGCGCGCGGCGGCGGCGAACACGATCTCGGCGTCGAACGTCGACGGCGGGCGGTTCCCCGTGCGGGTCCGCATGCGGCCGGTGCAGTGGCCAAGGATGTCCAGGTTGGGGTCGGCCAAGGCGGTCACCATGCGCACGGTCATCGGCTTCTCCGCCATCCGCAGCTCGGAGTGCACACTGCCCACCACCACGTCGAGGCGCCCGAGGAGCTCCGGCGACTGGTCGAGTGAGCCGTCCGAAAGGATGTCGACCTCGATGCCGGTCAGGATCCGGAACGGGGCCAGCTCCTCGTTCAGCGCCGCCACCTCCACCAGCTGCCGCTCGAGCCGCTCGGCGCTGAGCCCGTTGGCGACCGTCAGGCTGGGCGAGTGGTCGGTGAGAACCATGTACTCGTGCCCCAGGAAACGCGCGGTCTCCGCCATCTCGCGGATCGGCGAGCCGCCGTCGCTCCAATCGGAGTGGACGTGGCAGTCCCCGCGGAGTGCCTGGCAGAGCTCTCCGCCCAGCTCGGCCACCATGCGGCCGCCCGTCGCCTCCAGCCGTCGCAGGTAGACCGGCTCCTCGCCCCGCAGGCTCTCGATGATCGTGCGCTCGGTAACCTCGCCCACGCCGGTCAGCGTGCGCAGGGTGCCCTTGCGCACGTGCTCCCCGAGCTCGCCCGCTTCCATGCGCCCAACGGTGGCGGCCGCGTTCCGGAAGGCGCGGACGCGGAACGACGGCTCATTCGCGATTTCCAGCAGGAAGGAGATGCGACGCAGGTCGGCGATCGGGTCCCGCGGCTCAGGCACGATGAACACCATGGATCAACGACGCCATCCCGCCCACCGCACAGCCCTGCTGATGGATCCCATCGATCGGAAGCCACGCGAGAGCCCCCATACCGACCCGTTGATGAACCGCAGTCATCACCGCCAACAGCGAGGCGTTACGGGATGGTGAGCATGCGCCGCGGGTTCTCGACGGTGAGCTGGTGGATCTCCCCCTCCCCCACCGCGGCGGTGCGCATGGTCGGCAGGAAGTGCTGCTGCAGGTACGTGAAGCCCAGCCCACCGTTGGCCTTGAGCTGGCTGTTGTGGCAGACGTCCTGGCTGAGCAGCAGCTGCGACCCGTAGCCGCGCTCCAAGAGCTCCACGATCAGCTCCACCAGTCTCGGCTCTGCCGCCTCCTCGGTGCTGAACCGATGGCCGATGAAGTCGAACTCCAGGTTGGCGCCGCGATCGAGGATGGCCAGGTAGTGGTCGAGGACCGGGTACGAGTCGGCATGGCCGATGATCACCCGGGCGGGATCCGCGCCCTCCTCCTCGAAGATGCGCAGCTGCGCGAGGCCAACCGCCGATCGAACGCCGTGCGTGCTGATCGCCAGCCCGGTGGCCTTCGACGCGCGCGCGGCAGCCCGATGAACGCGCTCCTCCTGGGCGCTGACCCACGGCTTGTCGGTGCCGATCTCGCCGATGATCCCGGGCCGCACGCCGGTGCCGCCAACCCCATCGCGGAACTCACCGATCAGCTCCTCGGCCAGGTCGTCGACGCTGCGCCGGTCGACCAGCAGCTCCTGCGGGTAGTGCGCCTCGCGGTACCAGCCGCAGCCCATCACGATCTGGATGCCGGTGCGACCGGCCAGGCGGCGGAGACGCTCCGGATCGCGCCCGACCCCCGGCAGCGTCAGATCGACGAGAGTGGAGCCCCCGCGCCGGCGGAAGTCGCGCAGCTCATCGGCGATCGCGTCTTCGTCCGGGGTGAGCTCCCAGTAGTCCCATCGGTCCTGGATGTGCCAGAGGTAGATACCGGTGTGCTCATGCGGGAGGGTGAAGCCGATGCGCTCGGGAGGGATCGGCCCACTGACGGTCATGACTCGAGGAGCCATCGCGGAAGCCTCCGGTGTTCGGTTGGGCGCCGGTCGGTTCGTTCGTGCCGCCGATGCCGGGTTTGAAAGGACGCGCGCAGTGTGCCATCCCGGACGGCGGAACGGAATCCTTGTCGCTCATCCGCGGCCGACGGTATGCTCCTCGCCCGAGCCGCTCCGCGGCACCAAACGGAGGGCCCACCGCTCTTGACGGCAACCACCACGGTCCCCACCGGCGACGTCTGGGGCGCCGCCCAGCAGGCGCTCGACCTGGCCGCCAAACGGCTCGAGCTCGACGAGGGCATGCACCGCGTGCTGCGTGTGCCGAAGCGCGAGCTGACGATCAACTTTCCGGTGCGTATGGACGACGGCCGGGTGGAGGCGTTCACCGGCTACCGCGTGCACCACAACCTGAATCGCGGCCCAGCGACGGGCGGTGTGCGCTTCACCCAGGACCTGACCCTCGACCTGGTGCGGGCCAACGCCATGCTCAACACCTGGAAGGCGGCGCTCGTCCAGATTCCGTACGGCGGGGCGATGGGCGGAGTGGTCGTCAACCCGCGCAAGCTATCCACCACCGAGCGCAAAGCCCTGACGCGCCGCTACACGACCGAGATCAGCCTCTTCATCGGCCCGGACAGGGACATCCCCACCCCGGACGTGAACACCGGCTCGCAGACGATGGCCTGGATCATGGACACCTTCAGCATGCATCGAGGACACACCATCCCCGGCGTGGTGACGGGCAAGCCACAGGCCATCGGCGGGACGCGTGGCCGGCGCGAGGCGACCGGGCGGGGTGCCTTCCGCTGCATCCTGGCGGCGCTGCGCCACCGCAATATGGAGCTGAAGGGCGCCAGGGTGGCGCTGCAGGGCTTCGGCCGCGTGGGCACCGTGCTGGCGCACATCCTCGCCGACGCCGGAGCGCTGATCGTGGCGATCGCCGACGACCGTGACGCCGTGACGGATCCGGGTGGCATCAAGGTGCCGCCCGCCGTGACCTGGATGCGGCAGCACGACTCGGTGAAGGGCATGCCGGACGTCAAGCCCATCGACCGCACCGCCCTCTTCGGGGTCGACTGCGACATCGTCGTATCCGCCGGAGTCCAGTACCAGATCGACGAGGAAGCGGCCGAGCTCATCAAGGCCGGCATCCTGGTCGAAGCCGGCAACTCGACCACCACGCCCGAGGCGGATGCCGCGTTGCGCGACCGTGGGGTCCTGGTCGTGCCGGACATCCTGGCCACCGCCGGCAGCCTGGTGCTCGGCTACTTCGAATGGGTGCAGGACATGCAGTCCTTCTTCTGGACCGATGCGCAGATCGGCGGCGAGCTCGAACGGATCATGGATGGCGCCTTCGCCGACGTGCTGGCGATGAGCGAGGCGAAGTCGGTCGACCTGCGGGGCGCGGCGATGATGGTGGCGGTCGAGCGGGTAGCCGGCGCCACCACCCTCCGGGGCCTCTACCCGTAGGCGCCGTTGGGGGCCACAATCTCACGATCTATCGGTCATCTCTTCACGTGAGTGTCGCCCAAAGTACCGTTCTGCCGATTTTATCGGTCAGGTCTACGCACGAATGGCGAAGGAGCTGCTGTCTCACGCTCACGAAGACCCGATAGATCGGCCAGCTGACTCCTGGAACCCCTTCGGCGTGAAGAATGCCCCGATACAACGGGGGCTCCGCTTGCGGCAGCACCGCTCTGACCCGCATCATCGGCGGCGTGACCGACCGGAAGCGCTGGCAGGAACACCAGGACCGATGGGAGGCGGAACGCCTTGGGCCGGCCCTGGAGCGAGGCGCCGAGCGCAAGCCGCGCTTCATCACGCAATCCGGCGTGGAGATCGACCGCGTCTACACCCCGGCGGACCTGCATGACCCGGCCAACCACCCGGATCGCGGGCGGCCCCGGTATCGGTCAGGCAAGGAGCAGCCCGCCGACGGCGCCACCTGGGATCAGATCGACGACCTCGGCCTGCCGGGCGAGCCGCCGTTCACGCGCGGCATCCACCCCACCGGCCACCGTGGCCGGCTGTGGACGATGCGCATGTTCGCCGGCTTCGGCACCGCCGAGGACACGAACGACCGCTTCAAGAAGCTGATCGCGGCCGGCGGCACTGGCCTCTCGATCGCCTACGACATGCCGACCCTCTATGGCTACGACCATGACGAACCGCTGGCCGAGGGGGAGTTCGGTACCTGCGGCGTGGCGGTCTCCAGCCTCGCGGACATGGAGCTCCTGCTGGCAGACCTGCCGGTCGGAGATATCTCCACGTCGATGACCATCAACTCGCCGGCGCCGATGATCTGGGCGATGTACATCGCGGCGGCCGAGAAGATGGGCGTGCCGCGCGCCCAACTCACCGGCACGCTGCAGAACGACATCCTCAAGGAGTTCATCGCTCAGAAGGAGTACATCTTCCCGCCGGCGCCGTCGCTGAAGCTGGTGACCGACACGGTCGAGTGGGGCAGCCGCGAGATGCCACGCTGGAACACGATTTCGATCTCCGGCTACCACATCCGCGAGGCCGGCTCGACCGCGGTCCAGGAGCTGGCCTTCACCATCGCCGACGGCATCGCCTACGTCGAGGATGCCCTCGCCCGCGGCCTGCGGTTCGACGACTTCGCGCCGCGGCTGTCGTTCTTCTTCAACTCGCACAACGACTTCTTCGAGGAGATCGCCAAGTTCCGGGCCGCGCGGCGGATCTGGTACAAGCTCGCCACTGAGCGCTTCGGCGCCGAGAACGAGCGCTCCACCTGGATGCGGTTCCACACCCAGACTGCCGGCGTCTCGCTGACCGCGCAGCAGCCGCTGAACAACCTCACCCGGGTCGCCATTCAGGCGCTGGCCGGCGTGCTCGGCGGCACGCAGAGCCTGCATACCGATGCGTACGACGAGGCGTGGGCGGTTCCGTCGGAAGATGCCGCGCTCCTTGCCCTGCGGCAGCAGCAGATCCTGGCCGAGGAGTCCGGCGTGGCGAACACCGTCGACCCGCTGGCCGGCTCTTACTTCGTCGAGACGCTGACCAACCAGACGGAGCAGGCGGCGTGGGCGTACATCGCGCGCATCGATGAGCTGGGCGGGATGGTGCGCGCCATCGAGGCCGGCTTCCCGCAGGCGGAGATCGCCGACGCTGCCTACGAGCAGTCGCGCGAGCTGGAGGTCCACGAGCGCGACATCGTGGGCGTCACTCGCTACGCGGATCCGAACGAGGAGCTGCGCATCCCGCTGCTCGAGATCAGCCAGGAGCAGGAGCAGCGCCACCTCGACCGGTTGGCGCGCGTGCGCGCCACCCGTGACGCCGATGCCCACGCGCGAGCAATGACCCGGCTGCGCGAGGAGGCGGTGCGGGGAGACGTGAACCTGATGCCGGCGATCCTCGAGGCGGTCGAGGCGTACGCCACCATCGGCGAGATGTGCAACGCCCTGCGGGCCGTCTACGGGGAGTACCGCGAGCCACTGTCGGTGTAGGTGGCCTCTACGTCGCGGTGACCTCCAGCAGGTCCCAGGTGGCCACGATCTCCGGGGATGGGCCCTGCGAGGTCGAGATGATCCCGACCGCCAGCTGCGCCGAGTCGTCGAGCCAGGAGGCGGGCACGGTCCGCAGCGAGCTAACGCCGCCGAGCCCAATCCGGGTCGTTCCGCCATCAAGCGAGTACGTTGGCGAATACGTACCTGCCGCCTTGTTGACCGCCAGGTACAGATCGATGCATGACTCAGCCGCAATGGCCGCGTCGACCTTGCTGGCAACGGTGGCGCCGCCACCGTTCACTTCGCGCCCATCGTGGAGCTGGTTCGCACTGGAGCTGGCATTCCAGCCGACCACCAGCTTGATGTAGTTGTCCTGGTCTCCGGTGCCGAAGTAAATGCCCGTCGAGGCGAACTGGGCGGTCGGATACGGGGCACAGACCACGCCGTGGACTACGAAGCTTCCGGACGGGGCCTCCAGGTTCGCCTGCAGAGCATTGCGCTGGTCATTGCCGCTCCGGACGGAATCCCCCTCGTCGACCGTCGGGTTCACCAACGCGCCGAGACCATTGAGCCCGACATCGGCGTCGAGCAGGTTCAACGAGGCGTCCGTGGAGTTGGTCATCACGCCAACGAAGCCCGAATCCACCAGCCCGCCGTCGCCACCGCCGAAATCGAGGCTGAAGGGAAGGCTCGCGCCACTGCCGTTCGTGGGGTCTGCGGCGAATGGGTCGCACGCATCCGCAACGCCGTCGCTGTCGGCGTCGGCCGTGCTGGCCGTGACGTTGACCGAGATTTGTCCAACGTCAGCCCCGCCGTTCGGATCGCTGACCGTATAGGTGAAGGTGTCCTCCCCGGTGTAGCCCGCATCCGACTGATACCGCACCGCTCGGGGCGCGGTCACGCCAGACAGGCGGGTCTCCAGGATCGTGGCGGTGCCATGTGGCGGATCACTGACCGCGGTGACGGTCAGCTCGACGGCGGCGTCGTCCGCATCGGTATCGTTTTCGAGGACGGCCTCCTGCCATCCACAACCCGATACCTGGTTGCCGAAATTATCGTCGATCGCAACCGGCGGGTTGATCGGTGCTGGTGGCGCGATGTATGCCTCGAGCTGCACCATCACATTGCTGGAGACGTACGTCTCGGTGCCGACCACGATGATCGTGGCAGGGTCGAGGCGTCCAAGCTCCCTGGCGACGCTCCGGGAGATGCTGTTCGGGCTCACGAGCAGGATCGGTCCACCAAGCTTGGCAGCCGCGGCTCCCGCCGGCCAGGCGTGCCGCAGCCCGCCGGCGGAGTCGTTCGCGATGTAGACGGCGCCCACGCCGGGACTGAAATGGCGGCGGCTGATGATGGCGCTGGTCTGCGCCGAATCCGTCCCTGCCTCACGCGTGATCGGGCCGCTGGTGAAGTTGTCCAGCTTGTTGAAGATGCTGTCCGATACATGGCTGGTGTCGCCGACGACGATGATCTGATCGGGGTCGAGACGATGCAGCTCGGTGCGGACGCTGGACGGGACCGAATCCTGGCCGACCAGCAGGATGGGCCCGTCAAGGGACGCGGCGGCTGGACCGGCGACCATGGCATTCGTGACGCCGATCGAGCTGTTCACGAGATAGACGACACCCACGCCCGGGCTGAAATGCCGGCTGCTGATGATCGCGCTGGTATCGGCCGGGGAGGTTCCGCCCTCGCGCGTGACCGTTCCGGTGGTGAAGCTGTCGAGCTGATTGACAACCGAAGAAGACACCCAGCTGCTGCTGCCGACGACGATGATGCTGTCGGGGTTGAGGCGATCCAGCTCGTTACGGACGTACGAAGAGATGGAATCCCGACTCACAAAGAGGATAGGGCCACCGAGCTTGGCAGCCGCTGGGGCGGCCGCCATGGCGTGCTTCAGGCCACCAGTGGAGTTGTTGACAATGTAGACGACGTCGACGCCCGGACTGAAGTGCCGTCGGCTGACGATGGCGCTGGTGTGGGGCGGATTGCTGCCGCCCTCGCGCGTGACACCGTTCGCCGCGATCCCGACCGGCGGTAGGGCGGCAAGCACGCCGAGCACGACGATCATCACCGCGATGCGATGGGCGCGGCGCGCCACTCGGCGCGGCTTGACGGGCAGCAACGTAAGGTCTCCCCTCTTGCAAATGGGCCGTGAGGTCGCGGGCCAGAGTACTGACCATCATGGCCGGAGTCCAGTACTTATCGCCCTGCCGTTGCCCAGCTGCCCCAGCGCCCCCGCGGCTATGCTCGCGTCGTGAAGGTCCACCTGGTCGACGCCACCTTCGAACTCTTCCGCGCGTATTACTCGCCCGGACGGCCATTCGAATACGGGCCCGATGGGCGGCCGGTGAAGGCGGTGCGCGGCCTCATCGACTCGATGCTCAGCCTCCTGCGAGAGGACGACGTGACGCACGTGGCGGCTGCCACGGACTACGTCATCGAGAGCTGGCGCAACGACGTGTTCCCGACCTACAAGAGCAGCGCCGGCATGGACCCGGACCTGCTGGCGCAGTTCCGGGATGCCGAACGAGCCCTGCGCGCGCTGGGAATCGTGACCTGGCCGATGGTCGAGGACGAGGCCGACGACGGCCTGGCAACGGCCACCGCCCGCTTCGCAGCAGATGAACGCGTGGAGCAGATCGTGATCTGCAGCGTCGACAAGGACCTGGCCCAGTGCGTGGACGGCGAGCGCGTAGTGCTGCGCGACCGGATGCGGAGAGTCACCTATGACGAGGCGGGAGTTCGAGCCAAGTTCGGGGTCGCGCCGGAGAGCATCCCCGACTACCTGGCCCTGGTCGGCGACTCCTCGGACGGATATCCGGGACTGCCGGGCTGGGGCGCAAAGAGCGCGGCCGCCGTGCTGGCGCGTTGGATCCACCTGGAGCAGATCCCCGATTCACCGCTCGAGTGGGACCTCGCCCTGCGCGGTGCGTCCTCACTGGCCGCCACGCTGCGGGACCATCGGTCGGAGGCTGCGCTCTACAAGCGCCTGGCCACGTTGAACGCGGACGCGCAGGTCGCGGAGCAGCTCGACGACCTCGAATGGCGTGGCGTTGACCGGGAGCCGTTCGTGGCGCTGTGTGCGGAGCTGGGCTTCGAAACCGTCGGCTCGCGGGTGCACCGCTGGCGTGTGTGATCCCATCGGGCCAGGACCATCGGTGGGTTCTGGTGCGGTGAGGTGCGGTGTACGGTCGCGCCCCGATGTCCCGACGACTGCGTGCGGTCGCGGCCCTGGCCGCGCTGCTCACCATGGCGACTGCACTGCCCGGCCTGCCATCCCCGGCTGCCGCCGCGTCGTGCTCCGGCTGGACGTCGCAAAGCGCGCCGCCAACCACGATCCGGGTCTTCCGGCATAGCACCGGCGCGGTGGACACCGTCAACTTCAAGGCCTACACCAAGAACGTCCTGTCGCGGGAGTGGATCGCCTCCTGGACGACCGAGTCGCTGCGATCAGGGGCCCTGGCCGTCAAGTCGTACGCCTGGTACCAGGTCCTCCATTGGCGCGGTGGCACCAACGCAGGCGGCGCGTGCTTCGACGTGCGGGACGACACGTACGACCAGGTCTATGACCCGTCCAAGCCGACCTACACCACCGCCGCGGCCGCCGTCGACGCGACATGGACCACCCGCGTCCTGAAGAACGGCCAGATCTTCCCGACCTACTACAACGCCGGCGCGTCCGGCGAAGCCTGTGGAGCGAATGCCAACGGCTGGAAGATGTACCAGTGGGGCACACAGACCTGCGGCCTGGCCGGCAAGACCGCCGCACAGATCATGCTTACTTACTACTACCCCGGCGTTACCGTCACCAGCGCGCCTGCGCCCACGGCCACGCCGACTCCCACGCCGGTGGCAACGCCGAGCCCAACGCCGGCCGCGACCGCCACGGCACAGCCGACGGCGTCGCCGACCGCCGGGCCGTCTTCCCCATCCCCAACCCAGACGCCACGGCCGACCGCATCGCCGTCTCCGAAGCCGACCCCGGTGCCCACCGCTAGACCGAGCCCGACGCCCAGCCAGCCGCTCGCCACCCCGCCGCCGTCACAGCCCGCACCGGGTGGCGGCCAGTCGGGAGTGGTCAACGCCCCGTCGCC
>DASSCW010000327.1:0-3260 GCA_035697465.1 Candidatus Limnocylindria bacterium
TCTCCTGGCGAATGCCGGCGAGGTCGGTATCGCTGAGCGTGAGGCCGGGTCGCCAGCCGTCACGACCCAGGAGGGCCTTCACCATCGCGCGCTCGTGGCGCATCGCATCGGTCTCGCGATTGACCGCTCTGCGCCAGTCGATGAGGACACCCGGAATGCGGCCATCATCAAGGCTCGCGCCGTGTCCACTGCTCCGGATCATCTGCTCGGTGATGCGCCGCCGCCTGATCATCTGGAGCATCAGACTCCCGAACGGCGACACGAGGATCCGAATCACCGGAGGGGGCTTCGCCTCCTCGACGATTGGGCCGGCACCAAGAAGGACGACGCGGCGGACGCGGGCCGGATGGAGCTGGGCGAGGCGCAGCGCGAAGACATCCCCAATCGAGTGACCGACCGCGTCGACCTGCTCGACGCCGAGCGCATCGAGCACGGCACGTTGGAAGTCGGCGACGTTCCGCCCGAATGTCTCTGCCAGATAATCGACCGGGCTGCTGAATCCCCAACCCGGTCGATCGACGAGCAGCCATCTCCGGTCCGGGAGCGCGTGGCACAGTGCCGCGAACGCCGGACCGTTGCCAAAGGTACCGTGCGAGACGAGGAGTGGTGGTCCCGATCCGACCTCGACCACCCTGACGCGAGCCGGAGGCGTGCCGAGCTCCAGGAAGCGCTCGGCAGGTGAGAGGCCGTAGTGCCGCCAGAGCGCACGCTCCGCCTCGCGGTAGCGGGCCGTCCGCGCATCCTCCATCGGAGCCGCCGTCGTCAGTTCCGTCATCCGGTGTCGCTCCGCCCCTGCGGCATGCTCGATGGGGCGCGAGCGGCGTGTGGTAACCCGCTCTGCGCGGCTCGTGCGGCGATGCGGTCGACCACATACGCGGCGTCGCGCGCAGCGCCGATCACGAGCATCGAGGCGAAACCGGACTGGAAGAGCAGCCCCAGGAAGTACAGTCCCGGCGCAGCGGAGACGACACCACGATCCTGCTTTGGCCAGCCCTCATCGTCGAGGATCGGCAGCTCGATCCAGCTGTAGTCAGGACGGAATCCCGTGCACCACACGACATTGGCAGCGTCGAGGCTGCGGCCATCGGCGAGGAGTGGCCTTCCGTCCCGCACGCCGGTCGTGTGCGCGTTCGTGAGCTCGACGCCCGCTTTCATAAGGTCCGCGCGTCGATAGCGGAGCAGCGGCGCACCGCCTTTCCGTATGTTCGGCGCCATCCTGCGACCAATTGGCGTGCGCAGCGTCAGCAGGTTCATGGCAACGAACTTCATGGCCGGCCAGGCGATGCGACCGACGCGGCTGTCGACCGACCACGGCAACTGCCCGTGCCCTCTCCCCGACAGGACCGTCCGGTGCCCGGCTGCCGCCACCTCCATGGCGATGTCTGCACCGGAGTGGCCGAGGCCGACCACCAGCACAGGCCCTTCGACGAGCTGGGACGGACCTCGGTAGTCGCTCGAGTGGAGCTGCACGATGGATGGATCGAGGTCTGAGGCGAATGGTGGCCTGTGCGGTTCGCGGAAGAAGCCAGCGGCGATCACGACCTGCGCGGCCTCGAAGGTAGCGTCGCCGGCGGCGATCAAGAAGCCGCTGCCAGGCGCACCCTTCGCACGGAGGCTATCGACCCGCATGCCCGTGAGCACAGGCAGATCGAACTGTGCAGCGTACGACTCGAGGTAGTCAGCCATCTGGTGGCCCGTTGGGAAGGCGTCCCGCGGCAGCGGCATCGGCAGGCCCGGCAGGTTGTCGTACTTCGCCGGGCTGTACAGCCTCAGTGAGTCGTAGCGCGTCCGCCAGTTGTCACCCACCCGCGGGTGCGCCTCAAGGACCACGAAGTCGATGCCCCGCTTCGCGAGGTCGTGGGCCGCCGCCAGACCGCACTGCCCGGCGCCTATGACGACCACCTCGTGGCGCTCGTGATGGCGGTTCATGCGTGAGTCTCCTGTGATCGGTTCGGCTGCAAATGTTCTGTCCACCCCGGCAACCCGGCCAGTTCGAATATCGAACTCGCGTCGTCGGATGGCAGCGGGTGAGAAAATGCCGGTATGGGGTCGAGCGATAACAAGGACTACTGCGCATTTACGAAGGCGGTCGAGCACCTCGGCGATCGGTGGAGCCTGCTGATCGTGCGCGAGCTATTCCAGTTCGGCCCGCAGGGTTTCAATCAGCTAGCTACCGGACTGCCCGGGCCGATCAGTCGATCGGTGCTCGCGGCGCGCCTGCGCAAGCTCGAGGCGGTCGGGGTGGTGGCACGCCTCGGTAGCGGGCGGTCGCCGTCCTACACGCTCGCTCCCGCCGGGGAGCGGCTGGTGCCGACGCTCAAGTCGCTATGGCAGTGGGCCGAGCAATGGGTGCCGGAGGATCCTGCCATGGCGCAGCGGGACCCGACCGTCATCATGTGGTGGCTCACGCATCGCGTCGACGTGGCAGCCGCGCCCGAGCGGCAGGTCGTCCTTGACCTCGCCATGTTCGGCCAGGACGCGCAGCACTCCTGGCTCCTCATCGCGCGGGATGCCGAACCCACGCTCTGCCGGGAAGATCCAATGCTCGATCCGGATCGGTATGTCTATGTCGAAGCCGACGCGGCGCGCCTCTACCCGATTGCCCGCGGAATCCTCGACTGGAAGGCGAGCATCGCGGATGGATCGGTGCACCTCTACGGGGACCCTGCGCTGGTGGACGAGCTGCCGACCTGGTTCCTCCCTGTCGATATCGCGCGGACCGTGCCGGCCTCCCCGGCTACGGCGGCCGTGGCCGCCTCCGCCAGCGCCTGAACCGCCACCGTGGAGCCGATCCCGCCGGACCTGTTCCTCGACAGCTTTTCGACCGGCATCAGGGACGCGGCCGAACGGTTGCGCGCTGTCGTCCGCGAGGCCGTGCCGGGGGCGATCGAGCGCGTCCGAATCGGCTGGCGGCTCATCGGCTACGACGTGCCGCTCGGGAGGCGATCGCGGTACTTCGCCTTCGTGGCGCCGGAGATCGAGCACGTGCACCTGGGGTTTGAGTACGGCATCTGGATGGCCGATCCGGACAACCTCCTTCTCGGAGCCCATCTCAACCTGCGCAAGGTGCGCTTCGTGACCTGTGAACCGGGCGATCCGATCCCGGTCTCCAGGCTTGTCGCGTACACGCGTGAGGCGGCCGGACTCGCGATGATGACGCCCGCGGAGCGACTGAGCCAGGAGCTGGAGCACGACGCCCGCCCGCGTGACGCGCCGACCGACTGAGCCCGCGGCTAGACTCGCGGTCTCTCCCGCCATGA
>DASSCW010000328.1:0-2569 GCA_035697465.1 Candidatus Limnocylindria bacterium
GATGAACACGTTCGACAGGGAGCGGACCAGCAGCGAGTAGCCGGCCTGCAGCATGTCAGCCGGAGGAGCGCCGAGGTCGGCCAGCCCCACCACGAAGATGTCGCGCGACCGCCGGCGGAAGGAGCTCGGAGCGGCGGGATCGATGGCGTTGAGGATGACCCGCGCGTCCTCAGGCAGGTGCCGCGCATCGCGACTCGCCGGGCGGTGCACGGGATGTCCGCGGCGCTCGAGATGCTCGGCCACGCCGGCGAGGAACCACTCCACCAGCGGGCTGTTCGGCTCGCCCACGATCGCCACGCCGCTGGGCGCCGGCCGCGCGGTCGCGAGGGCGGTCGGTGCCGGGCTGCTGTCCGTGGCCTGCGGCAGCTGCTCCGCCGGGCGGCTCACGACCCCGGCTCCTTCTCGCCTTCGGCACCCGGCTCGACGATGAGCTCCAGCCCATCCACGCCCACCACCCGCACCGACGCGCCGGGCGGGATCTGGTCGCCGCGGCTGCGGGCAGACCACGCCTCGCCGCCCGCGTAGGCGATGCCGGTCGGAGCGATCAGGGTCTGGGCCACGCCGCCGGCGCCGACGAGCGACATCATCGGCATGGGAAGCGAGGGATGCTTCCGCATCGCCATCAGCGCGCGCACGACCCCGAAGACATACGCCAGCGACAGGCCGATGACCGCCACCAGCAGCCACGGGCTGATCTGGACTCGGATGGCGTCCTGCTGCGGATCGACGCCGGTCCACAGCGCGAAGGCGCCCAGGACGATGCACACGACGCCCCCCACGGTGAGCAGCCCGAAGGAGGTCACGCTCAGCTCGAGCACGAACAGGCCGATGCCCAGCAGGATGAGCAGCAGGCCACCGACGTTGAGCGGCAGGCTGTTCGAGCCGATGAACGCCAGGATCAGGGCAATGGCCCCCACCGGGCCGCTGAAGAAGTTCGGGTGCCAGAGCTCGCTGAGGAGCCCGTAGAAGCCGATGGTGAACAGGATGAAGGCAATGTTCGGGTCCGACAGCAGATGCAGGAAGGCTTGGCCGATGTTCATGTTGGCGTCACGGATCGCCAGCCCGCTCAGCTGCGATAGGGGCTCGCCCCGGAACTGGTAGGCCCGCCCGTCGCCGCGCACGCCGGTGTCGATCTGCGCCAGCAGATCCGAGACGTCCGCGGCCAGGATGTCGACGACCGGCGGCCGCATCTCCACCGCTTCGGCAGCCGCAACGCTGGCAGCCTCGAAGATCGAATCGCGCGCCCACTCGACGTTGCGCCCGTGGCGCTCTGCCAGGTCCGCGATCGTGGCCGCGTTCGTGTTGTTGACCTTGTCGGCCAGGGTGTCGGGCAGCTCCTCGCCCCCGCTCCCCACCACGGCCGCGGCGCCGATCGTGGTCGACGGTGCCATGGCGGCCACGTCGCCGGCGAGGGTGATGAAGGTCGCGGCGCTGGCCGCCTGGGAGCCGGGAGGCGTGACGTAGGTGATCACCGGGACGCTGCTGCCGAGGATGGCGGTGAGGATGCGCTTCATGCTGGTCAGCTCACCGCCCGGCGAGTCGATCTCGATGAGGACGGCCGCCGCCTCGCTCTGGGTGGCAGCTTCGATCCCCTGCTCGATGTAGGCCGCGTTGACCTGATCGATCACCCCGCGCAGGCGGAGGCGCACCACGTGGTCCCCCGCCGCGAACGTTGGCGCGACCAGCGTGAGCGCGCCCAGCAGCAGGGCGGCGAAGGCGACGGCTCGCCGCAGTCGAACCATTCGCCGAGTATACGCATCGGCCGCTCAGACTCCCTGCGGCGCCCCCAGCAGCTCAGCCGCCACCAGCTGCGACCAAGTCTCGAGCCGATCCCACGCGGCGACGACTTCTTCGCGCGTGGCCATCCGCCCGCTCAGCTTGTCCACCTCGCGCACCCGGACAGGACGTCCGGTAGCCTCGACCGTGAACACCACGCCCAGGTGGACGGATCCCACCGGGTTCGAGTCGTCGTTCAGCATCCCCACCAGGCGGAACTCGGGCTCCCAGGTCGCGTCGAGCTCCTCGGCCCACTCGCGCCGCAGGCCCACGGTCAGTGGGTCCTGGCCCCGGTCCACCGGGTTGAGGTGACCGCCGACGCCGATGCTTGCCTTCCGATGCAGCCGCGGGTCGCCACCGGCATCGGTCCGTTCCATCAGGAAGATTCGGTCGGCGTCCGTCAATACGACGTACGGAATGAGCTGCTTCCAGTCAGGCGACTCCTCGGCCAGCGGGCGATCGAGGTAGCGCCCGTGATCGGCCACCGCCTGGCGCAGGAGGGCCAGCTGAGCCTCGTCGGCGGGCCGCAATCCGGTGAACTCGCAGCCCCCCGGGATCCGGTCGCGCGGTAGGACGAGGACACGTTCACTCACGTCAGAGACCTATGGCCCGTCAGCTGTCACGAGATTGCAAGGTGCATGGCAAGGTCGAACCCCTACTGTCACATTCCTCACCTAACCACACCGAGATGACTCAGGACGCGAGGGCGGACTTCGCTCCCAGGTCGGCGAGGTGACAGCGCTTGCGCTTGGGAGATCTTAGAGCGAGCGTATGGAACCGCGACGACCAGAGG
>DASSCW010000329.1:0-15842 GCA_035697465.1 Candidatus Limnocylindria bacterium
TCTTGGTCGAGGTGCTGGCCCAGAGGCAGCGCTGCACGCGGGCGCCGGCATCTCGCAGATCGGCGAACTCCGCACCCTCGAAGATCTCCTGGTAGGCGGCGTAGGCGAGCTTCGCGTTGGCGATGGCGGCGCGCCCGCGCAGCGCCCGAGCCTCGTCGGTCCCGATCTCCTCCAGGGACTTGTCCGCCTTCGTATCGACCCGGCTCACGAAGAAGCTGGCGACCGATGCCACCCGTCGGATGTCCTCGCCGCGCTCCAGTCGACGGCGCAGCCCGGCGATGTACGCACGCGCCACATCCCGATAGACGTCGACGCTGAACATGAGCGTGACGTTGATGTTGATGCCGTCGGCGATCGCGTCCTCGATGGCCGGCAGGCCGGCAGGCGTGGCCGGGATCTTCACGAAGACGTTCGGGCGTCGCAGCCGGCCCCACAGGTGGCGCGCGCGGTCGAGCGTGGCCTCGGAGTCGAAGGCCAGGCCCGGCTCGACCTCGATCGAGACGAAGCCATCGGCTCCACCCGCGTCGTCGTAGACCGATCGCAGGACGTCAGCGGCATCGCCGACGTCGCCGACGGCGATCGCCTCGTAGATCGTGGCGCTGTCGTGCCCAGCCTCGATCTCGCGACGGATCAGCTCGTCGTACTGGCCGCTGGCGACTGCCTTGCCGAAGATGGTGGGGTTGCTGGTGAGGCCACGGATCCCGTCGCGCACCATCTCCTCGAGGCGGCCCGACTCGATCAGCTTGCGATCGATGAAGTCGATCCACGGACTCTGGTTCTGCTCGGCGTACAGCCGCTGCAGCATGTTCATCTCGATGCGCCTCCTCAGGCCTGTGCGCCGGCGCGGGAGCCAACCAGCTCCCGGGCAGCCGCGGCAATGTGATCTGCGTCAATTCCAGCGGCTGCCAGCTGCTCCGCCGGCGTGGCCGACCCCGGCATGATCCGCACGGCGAGCTTGCGGACCACCGCTCGCGACGTCTCCTCGGCCAGCGCATCGAGCACTGCGTCGCCGAGCCCGCCTTCTGGGAAGTGGTCCTCGACGGTGACGATCGCGCCCGTCTCGCGCGCGGCGGCAACGAGCGTCGCGGCATCCACCGGCTTCACCGAATAGAGGTCGATCACGCGGGCGTTGATCCCCTCGGCCGCCAGCGCATCGGCCGCTTTCATGGCCTCATGCAGGGTGATGCCGGCGCCGACGAGAGTGATCTGATCGTCATCGGTCCGGCGCACGGTCCGGCTGCCGCCGATTTCGAACTGCTCGCCCGGCTGGTAGATGACAGGCGTCTTCTCGCGCGTCGTCCGCATGAAGACGATCCCGTCGCGATCGGCCGCCAACGCCAGCAGTGCCGCTGCCTGGTTCGGGTCCGACGGATACAGCACCGTGCTGCCGTGGACCGCTCGCAGCGACGCCAGGTCCTCGAGCGCCATCTGGGATGGCCCGTCCTCGCCGATGCTCACCCCGGCGTGCGATCCGGCCAGCACGATGTTCGCTTTGCTCACGGCCGCCATCCGCACGAAGTCATAGGCGCGCGCCAGGAACGCGGCGAAGGTCGCGGCGAATGGGCGCCAGCCACGGACCTGGAAGCCGACCGCATAGGCCAGCAGCTGCTGCTCGGCGATGTAGGCCTGGACGAAGCGATCCGGATGCGCGGTCGCGAACTCCTCAGAGTAGGTCGAGTTGCCGACCTCGCCATCAATCGCCACCACGTCGCCGCGCGCGTTTCCGAGGGCCACGAGGGCGTCGCCGTACGCCTTGCGCGTCGCCTCCTTGGTGCCGATCTCGTAGGCCGGCAGGTTCAATGGACCGGTCGTCTCGAACCGATGCGGCTGCCCTTCGAAGTCAGGCTTCAGCACCGCGACTTGCGCGTCGCGTCGGCCGCCGAGCTCGGCGATCGCGGCGGCTTCATCGGTCACGGGCTTGCCGTGCGCCCCGTTCACGTTGGCCACGGCGCTGACGCCATGCCCCTTCTCCGTGCGAGCCACGATGACCGTTGGACGACCGGTCGTGGCGACGGCCCGAGCCAGCGCCTTGTCGATCTCGCCGACATCGTGCCCGTCGATCTCGATCGCCTCCCAGCCGAAGCCGCGCGCCCGGTTCGCGTACGCGTCCAGGTCCCAGCCGTGCATCGTCTCGCCCGTCTGCCCCAGCCGGTTGACATCGATGATCGCCGTCAGGTTGTCAAGCTGGCGGAACGACGCCGCTTCGAAGGCTTCCCACATCGAGCCCTCGGCCATCTCGGAGTCGCCGCACAGCGCAAAGACCCTATACGGAAGACGGTCGAAGTGACGACCCGCAAAGGCAACACCGACGGCTATGGGCAGTCCCTGGCCCAGCGATCCAGTGGCCACGTCCACCCATGGCAGCACGGGCGTCGGATGACCCTCGATCCGGCTGCCGAGCTGGCGGAAGGTGAGCATCTCCTCGTCGCTGATCGCGCCGGCGGCCTTGTACATGGCATAGAGGAGCGGCGACGCGTGGCCCTTCGAGAAGATCAGGTGGTCGTTGCGCGGGTCATCAGGCGTGTCGAAGTCGTAATGCAGGTACTTGCTCATGAGCACGGCCATGAGATCCGCCGCGGACATCGACGAGGTCGGGTGGCCGGAGCCCGCGGCCGAGCTGGATCGAATCGAGTCGACCCTCAGCTGCTGGCCGAGCTCACGCCACTGCTCGTGCTCGTTCATGTCGGCGCTCATGTCCCGCAAGATCCCTGCCGCTGGTGTTCGTCAAATGATACGCGGCGTCGGGGGGCGGACCGCATGCGCTCATCGGATCGACCGGGTCGATCTTCGCGGCCATTCGGGGTTCGGCAGGCCCGCCATGATCAACGCGGTGGGTCAGGATGACCGCACGGACGGCGGGACAGCCTGGAAGATCAATCCCATTGATCGCTACGTGAGATCCGGAGCCGGAACGAAGTAGCGGCGCTCCCCCGCGAGGAGGAGCGCCGCTGGGCGGGCTGAGTGGCGCAGGTTCTAGCCGCGCATCAACCGGAAGCAGTCGCTGCAGTAGACGGGGCGTGCACCGGTCGGTCGGAAGGGAACCTGGGTGTCCTTGCCGCAGCGCGCGCACACGGCGTCGAACATCTCGCGCGGTCCGCGGCTGTAGCCGCCCCCGCCGGCGCCATAGCCGCCGCCGTTGCCGTAGCTGCTCCCGCCGCCACCGCCACCACCCGCGGCGCGACGCTGAGCGCGGCACGAGGGACAGCGCTTCGGCGGAGACGTGAATCCCTTCTGCGCGAAGAACTCCTGCTCAGACGCGGAGAAGACGAAATCGATCCCACAGTCCGCACACGTGAGGACCTGATCGGTATAGGCCACCTGGACCCTCCCTGAGATGTGATTACCACGTCGGGCTTATCCGCTTCGATGAGCGCCGGCCACGGGTCTTGCCACTACCCCGTGAGCCGACGGTGAGACGTGGTGGGAGGGGAGGGAAGTGTGCAGGCGCCGCTCTCAGGCGGCCCGATTTCGCCGCGAGTATACGCGGCCCATCCCTCGGCGCAAGCGCGAATGGTCATGCCCGTCGCTAAGCTCTGTGGATGCGTCGCATCGCCCTCGCCATCGGCCTGCTGGCGGCCCTGGCGGGCCTCGTCTTCGCGCTTCAGGGAGCGGGCATTCTGCCGGGCAGCTACATGACCGGTGACCGTCTGTGGCTCGTTATCGGGCTGGCCATGCTGGCGGCGGGCGTGGCCCTGGCTGCCTGGGCCAGGCGGCCAGGGACGAGGTGACCTATGCCTCCTGTAGTTGGGCGCCGGCGCTCTCCATGGCGGACATCGCGCGCTCCTCATCGCCCGGGTTCAGGTTGACGGCGGCCACCGCGCGTCGCAGGACCACCGTCTCAAAGCCGAGCCGCATCGCATCGAGCGCGGTGGCGTTGACGCAGTAGTCCGTCGCGAGGCCGCAGATCACGACGCGGTCGACGCCCCGTTCGCGCAGCATCGCCTCCAGCGGTGTCGGGATCTCGGCCTGGGTGATCGGGTCGCGCATCGTGAATCCGGAGTAGCCGTCCTCGCCGTTGCTCCCCTTGCGGACGACCTCGCCGTCGACCACCAGCTCGGGGGAGAGCTCCGCGCCCCACGTGTCCGCGACGCAATGCACCGGCCAGATGCCGCCGTCCTTGGCGAAGTGCGGGGTCGACGCCGGATGCCAGTCCTGGGTGTAGACCACCAGTGAGCCGGCCGCGCGCGCCTCAGCCACCTCGGCGTTGATGCGCGGCAGGATGTGGCTGGCACGGCTCACCGACAGGCTGCCCGCCGGATCGGCGAAGTCGTTCTGCACGTCCACCACGATCAGCGCGGTGGGAGGTCCGTAGTCGGTCATGACCCGATGATATCGTCGTCGGGCCAAATGACCGACTCGCCGCTGACCGCCGAGGACCTCGCACTGCGTCCGGGACAGGGGCAGCGCAGCCCATGGTTGCGCGAGGCGTTGGCGGCGGAGGATGACCCGCAGGCCCTGCCTCCACCGGGTGCCGATGTGTCATGCGACGTCGCCATCGTCGGGGGCGGGTACACGGGCCTCTGGACCGCCATCAACCTGAAGGATCGCGCGCCCGAGGTCAACGTCACCGTGCTCGAGCAGGACATCTGCGGCGGTGGTCCCTCGGGTCGGAACGGCGGATTCGTGAACGCATGGTGGGACGAGCTGGACGGGCTCGTCGCCATGTTCGGCACCGAGCCCGCTCTTGATGCGGCCCGGGCACTCTCGACCTCCGTGAAGGCGATCGGCGAGTTCTGCGAGGCACATGGGATCGATGCCCACTACCGCCGCCACGGGATGCTGGTCGTATCGACGACGCCGCTCCACGACGATCGACCGGCAGGCTCGGTGGCGGGCGCGTCGCACGCGGGCGTCGCCGAGGAGCTCGTGGCGCTCTCACCGGAAGAGGTCCAGCTCCGATGCCGCTCACCGAAGTTCCGCAACGGGGCCCTCATGCGCGATGGCGCCACCGTCCAGCCGGCCCTTCTGGCCCGGGGCCTGCGACGCGTCGCGCTCGACTGCGGGGTCACGATCCACGAGGGGAGCAGCATCCGCCCGAGGCTGCAAAGAGCCGGATCAGGGTTCCGCCTGCTGGTCGACACCCCATCGGGCACGCACCAGGTGCGTGCCGGCCAGGTGGTCCTGGCGATGAATGCCTGGGCGGCCGGATGGCGGCCGTTTCATCGGTCAATCCTCGCCTGGGGCAGCTACATGGTTCGATCCGAACCGATCCCGCCGGACGCGATGGCCGAGCTGGGCTGGACGGGCGGCGAGTCGATCTACACGGCGCGATTCAACGTCGAGTACATGCACGTCACCCGCGACGGGCGAATCGCCATCGGCTCCGGAGGAGGCGTGCCCGGCTACGACGGACGGATCGGACCTTCCTTCACCGATGACCTCGGCTCTGCACGACGTGCGGCGACGGCCTTCCGCGTCCTCTTCCCGCAGCTTCGGGACGTGCGCCTGACCGATGCCTGGGGCGGCCCGATCGACGTCTCGGGCGACCATCTGCCCCGCTTCGGCACAGTGAAGGGCGGCGGAGCGCACTACGCGCTCGGCTACTCCGGGAATGGCGTCGCGCCCTCGCACCTGGCGGGACGGATCCTGGCCGCGCTTGCGCTGGGCTCGGATGAGCCGATCACGCGGCTCTGCCTGGTCGGTCCGCCTCCGCATCGGCTCCCGCCGGAGCCCTTCCGCTACATTGGGGCACGCATCCTGCGCGAGGCAATTGTCATGCGCGAGCGACGCGAGATGGAGGGACGCAGGGCGGCATGGTGGCTGCGCCAGCTCACCGCCCTGCCCCGGAGGCTCGGCTACCACCTTGGCCCCAGCCCCTGACGTGGAGGAACGATGACGGAAGCGGTGATCGACTCGCTGGTGGCGTTCCTGCGCACCACGCGCGAGGCCGAGCGCGATGTGTTCGGCTCACTCGACCCCGTCGTGCGCGACCGTCCGATGCGAGAGAACGACTGGTCGCCGAAGGACCACCAGGCTCACCTCACCGCGTGGAAGGCGCGCCAGGCGAACCGCTACGCGGCGGCGCGGCGCGGCGAGGAGCTCCCGCAGCTGGCCGAGGACGAGACGGACCCGATCAACGCCGAGCTGCAGGCGGCTCGCGCCGACTGGACGTGGGATGCCATCGTCGAGGAAGCGGACGAGGTGAGTGAGCGCCTCATTCGCGAGGTCTCGACGACGACCCGGGAGACCTTTGCGCGCTACGAGCGGCTCATCAGCGGCACGTTCGGCAACGGGCCGTTTCACGCCATGGAGCACTTCGGTTGGCTGCGCGCGGCAGACGTCGGCGCGGATGCCTCGCGCATCGCCGCGTTCATGGAGGAGCTGGCGGCCGAGGTGGATCGCGGCGGGCTGGCCGACAGCGACGCCGGCACAGCCCTCTACAACATCGCGTGCTATCACTCTCTCGCCGGAAACCTGGGTGCGACACGCCCGCTCCTGCGGCGAGCCTTCGCCCTGAGCCCGGACCTCGCGCAGTTCTCGCTGGGAGACTCCGACCTGACCCCACTCCGCGACGAGCTCGAGGAGCTGGCGAAGCCAGCAGGCTGATGGAAGGGCCTCAGCTGGGAAGCCTCAGCTTGGGAAGAGCCTGCGCAGCCTGCGATAGGCGTCGGCGGCCGGGCCACGGCGTCCCTTGAGCCACTGGGGATCGGCGCCCGAAGGCACGGTTCCTCGAGGCATCGTCGTTGGCCCGCCCGCGCCGGACGGACCAGGCGGCATCCCGACGGGTGCGGGGTCATCGAGGCGAATCGCCTGGGTCGATTCATCGGGCGGCGCCTCGACCTGCACCGCTTCCGCAGCCTCCGGTGCTTCTGAGTTGGCCGCGGCATCCTCTGCCGGCGGAGACTCGGCGACGACCGGCTCGGTCGGTGGCCCCTCGACGGGCGCCTCGGCCTTCGGCGTATCCATCGGTCTATCCGAAGGCCTGCCGAGCAGGCTGCGGATCGCCTCCACCTCGGACTTGTCCCAGCCCTCATCCTCGGCCAGCTGCGACAGCTCCGCGTCCGACAGCTCCAGGACGGGCGCAGGCTCAGCCTGGACCGATGCGTCCGCGTCCTTCCAGCCCTGCGATCCAATCTCCAGACTGGCCTCTTCGAACTCGTCCCCGAGCCACATGAGCTCTTCCTCGCCCACCGGGCCACCGGCCTGCGTTTCGGGCTGAGCCTCTACCGATGAGGCCGAGGGCTCTTCCCTGGCTTGGGAAGGCGGAGCGATGAACTCTTCGGGAGGCGTGGCTGCGTACCCGGTCGCGGGCTCTGCTTCCGCAACCGGTTCTGCTTCCGCCACCGGCTCGGCTTCCGCCACCGGCTGTGCCTCCGCCTCCGCCACGGGCCACGACTCCGCCTCGGGCCACGCCTCGGCGACTGGCTCGGCCGTCGCCACGGGCTCGGCTTCGGGCTCGGGCATGCCGTCGCTCGAGGCCTGCCCGGCAACGAGCTCGATGGCATCGTCCTCAAACACGATCTCGGGAGCGGTCGGCTCCCCGAACGCGTCCTGGATGGCGGCCGCGGTCTCTTCCTCCTCCATCGTCGTCGTCTCCCCGGGGACACCAAGCGCCGTTGCAACGGGCTCATCGAGGGCGTCCTCGATGGGAGCGGATGCCGCCTCATCGACTGGCTGTGCCTGTGTCGGCGCCTCGAAGGCGACGTCCGGAGCAGCTGCGACCTGCTCCTCGAAGGCGTCCTGGATCGCGGCGCGGGCCTCCTCGTCCGCCACGGCCTGATCCTCGGATGTCGGCGCGAAGGCCTCGTCAGCGAGTGGCTGGGCTTCCGCGACCACGGGTTCGGTGTCAGGAAGGTCGGCCGTGGCGACGTCGGCCTCGGCCTCCAGGGAAGCAGCGGGTTCGGCCTGCGATTCCGCCGCCTGCGCGGCTTCGAGCCATGAGAAGTCGCCATCAGCGAACCAGTCCGGCTCGACGACCTCGGTGCTGTACGGGGAGTCGGCCCGAGCGACGACTTCTGGCGGCGCCTCGTCTGTGGTCTCGGGCGCATCAGCCGGTGCCATCTCCGCTTCAGCCGCTGCGGCGGCAGCCTGGCGCGCCGCATCCATGTCGCGGTGGAGAGCCGCCAATGCCTGCGCCGCATCCTCGGCTCCGGGCAGCTCAGCCGGCGTGGGATCCTCGGCCCGGGCGAGCGCCTCGGCGACCCCGGCCAGCGCGGCGCGCCCTCCGTGGATCCGGCGGCGCCGGGTCTCCGCGCGGCGCTCCTTCGCCGAGGGGCGCGCGGCATCTGGCGTCAGATCATCGGTTGGCGCGTCCTCGACGAGCCCTTCGGTCGTCTCAGCGGGAGCCTCAACGAAGGCATCGGATGGCCCAGCCGGCTCTGTCTCGACATCCATCAGCCCGGAGGCGACGTCCTCCAGCTCAGGAGCGTCGACCTCGGGCGGAGCCTCCGGCTCGACCATGAATACCGCCTCGGCGGTCGCCTGGAACTCCACGTCCTCCGGCTCTTCCAACTCTTCGGCCGCCGCTGCCGACTCAGCGAAGGGCGTGGATGCCTCGTCTTCATCGGTGTCCGCGAGCTGCGGCTCGACCGTCGCGGCCGCCTCCTCCTCCAGGCTCCGTGCGGGCGGCGAGCCCGGGATTTCCCATGCGACCGTTGCCGCGGGCCGCGTGCCCGGAAGGCGGAGGTCCATGCGGGCTTCCAGGAGCTCGACGCGCGTGCGAAGGGCCGCGACCTCGCCGCGCGCCTCGCCAAGGGCAAGCAGGGCTTGGCCGTATCGCTCGGTCAGGTTGCGGAACTCCGTCAGCAGCTCGCGAAACGGGCTCATCTCGTGCGAGCCGCCGCCGTTGCCGTTGTGGCGGGGAGGGTCGTCTTCATCGGTCCTGTTGGTGCGTGCCTCGGCCGGCGGCTGGGTCGGCGCAGCGGGCGGCTGCAGATACACGCGCATGCCGTCGGGACCTTCGGGAGCGCTGGACAGGACGCCTCGGGCGATCAGTTCCCATACGCGCCGTTCCGGGATCCCAAGGACAGTCGCGGCATCCTTGACCGAGTAGCCGTCAATCACGGATCCGATAGCGTAATACCTGCTGTCGAGCCTTCCGCGAGCGTGGACAGGCTCGCGACCAGGCGTGCGACCTCATGGGTGGTGTTGTAGTGCAACAGGCCGATGCGGACCACGCCGCCGGCGTCCTCCAGGCCGAGCGCCCGCATCAGGTCCGGGGCGTACATCGTTCCGTTCCACGCGTTGATGCCGTCCCCGGCCAGGTGGCGTGCGACCGCCTCCGGGGAGTGCCCGCGGAGGCTGATGGCGACGGTTGGAACTCGCTCGTCGGCGCGTCGAGGATCCGCGATGCCATGGATCGTGATGCCAGGCACGCCGGCCAGCGCCTCGAGCATCGGTCCCGTCAGGTCGCGTTCGTAGCTGCGGATCGCCGTCATGGCTGCACGGAGCGCGCTCCGCCGATCGGCCGTCCGCTCGGCGTCGCCGTATGCCCGCCCGAGCTGCTCCAGGTACTCGAACGTGCCCAGCAGGCCGGCCAGCAGCTCGTGCGGCAGCGAGCCCGGCTCCCACTTGCCGGGCAGCGCCTCCCCTGCCGGCCGCGTGCGATAGGCGGGCAGCCGCTCCAGCAGCTCGCGCCGCCCGTACAGCACGCCGAGGTGCGGGGCGAAAAACTTGTACGGAGAGCAGGCGAGGAAGTCGGCGCCCATCGCGACCACGTCGATGGGAAGGTGCGGCGCGGCGTGTACGGCGTCGACGAAGACGAGCGCGCCGTACGCATGCGCCGTCTCGACCACCCGTCCGATCTCGTTCAGCGTCCCGACGGCGTTCGAGGCCAACCCCACCGCCACCACGCGGGTTCGCTCACCGATGATCGACTCCAACCGGTCAAGCGCCAGCGTTCCGTCATCCGGGTTCACAGCGATTCGTCGAACCACCGCGTCGCGCTCTTCCGCGATGGCCACCCACGGCGCGACGTTGGCATCGTGGTCCAGCTCCGTGACCACGATTTCGTCGCCCGGTCGCAGGTCGCGTGCGATGGCACGGCTCAGCCCGAAGGTCAGGGTTGTCATGTTCGGGCCGAAGATGACCTCCTCGGCGAGGTGGGCCCCAAGGAAGTCGGCCGTCGCCTGGCGCACATCGGACACCATCGAGTCGGTCTCACGACTCGTCGCGAACGGTCCGCCGCGGTTCGCGTTGTGGTCGCGCAGGTAGGTGGCCATTGCATCGATGGTCTGTCGCGGCACCTGGCTGCCGGCCGCGCCGTCCATGAAGACGATGGGCCCACCATTCAGCTCCCGGGCGAGTGACGGGAAGTGATCGCGCACGGCCGCGACATCGATGCCGCTGCGTGTGATCGGGGTCGTCATGGTGGCGTGATGGTACGCGTCGGGTGCGGGGGCCTGGTCGGCGGGGCATCGGGTAGGATCGGTCACCGATGAGCGAACCCCTCAGCGCCTCCCTGCGCGTGCCGACATTGCCGGGGCACGACTTCAACCTCCCCCGCGGCCTGGAAGGCCTGGACGAGCTCGCCTACAACCTGTGGTGGAGCTGGACGCCGCGCGCTGGAACGCTCTTCTCGCGGCTGGATCCGGCGGCCTGGGCACGCTACCGCAACCCGGTCGCCGTGCTGGCAGCCATGCACTCCGGACGCTGGGAGGAGATGGCGGCCGACGAGGACTTCATGGTCGACGCCAGCCGGCTGCTCGACGAGTTCCGCCGCTACATGGGGAACGGCAGCGAGTCGTGGTACCAGCAGCAGGTGGCGGCCGATGCTTCGCGGGCCCTGCCCGGGCCGGTCGCCTACTTCTGCGCCGAGTACGGCTTCCACGAGTCGATGCAGATCTACTCGGGGGGCCTGGGCATCCTGGCCGGCGACCACTGCAAGTCGGCATCCGATGCGGCACTTCCCTTCGTCGGCGTCGGCCTCCTCTACCGCCGCGGCTACTTCCGCCAGCAGATCGACGCCGATGGGCACCAGGAGCACGCGCAGCCCGACCTCGATCCAGGCATGTTGCCGCTGCGCCGCGCACGTGGGCCGAACGGCTCCGCCCTGCAGGTCAGCGTCGACTTCATCGACCGCCAGGTCCACGCCGCGGTCTGGGTGGCGCAGGTCGGCCGCGTCCCGGTCCTCCTGCTGGACACCGACCTTCCGGCCAACGAAGGAGCCGATCGCCCGATCACGCACATCCTCTACGTACGCGGCCGCGAGATGCGCCTCTGCCAGGAGCTGATCCTGGGCGTGGGCGGCGTCCGCGCCCTCGGCGAGCTGGGCATCGAGCCTTCCGTCTGGCACCTGAACGAGGGACACTCGGCATTCCTGCTGCTCGAGCGGGCGCGCGAGCTGATGCAGCACGAGATCGAGCTCTCAGCCGCCGAGGCGTTGCGCCGCGTGGGTCGCAACGCGGTCTTCACCATCCACACCCCGGTCCCGGCGGGCAACGAGACGTTCGACCGCGCCCTGTTGGCCAGGAGCCTGACCCCGTGGCTGCGCGCCACCGGCATGCCGGCCGAGGATCTGCTCGAGCTGGGACGCGGCCGCACCGACGACCACAACGCCCCATTCGACATGACCGCGTTCGTGCTGCGTCACGCCAGCGACGCCAACGCCGTCAGCCGGCTGCACGCCGCGACCGCCACCGATACCTGGGAGGAGGTGGCCGGCCATCCGATCCGCGCCATCACCAACGGGGTCCACGTCTCGAGCTGGCTGGGCAGGCCGATGCGCCGGCTGTACGAGCGCGCGCTCGGCACCTTCCTGTCCGCCGATCACGCCGGGCCGGACGGCCTGGACGGGGTGAAGGCCATCGCCGACGACGATCTATGGGCGGGACACATGCAGCAGAAGCGCGAGCTGACCGACTTCATCGGCCAGCGGCTGGCGAGGCAGTTCGCGCGACACGGGGAGTCGCCCGATCAGCTCCGGGAGGTGGATGGGGCTCTCAACCCGAAGGCTCTGACCATCGGCTTCGCCCGACGCTTCGCCACCTACAAACGAGCCGACCTCATCTTCCGCGACGAGGAACGGTTGGCCAGCCTCCTCTCCGATGAGGATCGGCCTGTCCAGATCGTCATCGCCGGCAAGGCGCATCCGGCGGATCGGCCCGGTCAGCGTGTGATCCAGCGCATCTTCGAGCTGTCACGATCGGATCGGCTGCGGAGCCGCGTCTTCATCGTCGAGGACTACGACATCCGCATCGCCCGCTTCCTGGTCGCCGGTGTCGACATCTGGCTCAACAACCCGCGCCGCCCGCTCGAGGCCTCGGGCACGTCCGGCATGAAGGCGGCCCTCAACGGCGTGCCCAGCGTCAGCATTCTGGACGGCTGGTGGGACGAGGGCTTCAACGGCGAGAATGGCTGGGCCATCGGCTCACGCGAGCCGCTCCCGGACGAGGAGGCGCAGGACGCCGCCGATGCAGAGGCGATCTACCGTCTGCTGGAGGACGAAATCGTGCCGCGCTTCTTCGAGCGGGACGCCGAGGGAGTCCCCGCCGACTGGGTCGCGACCATGCGCGCGGCGGTGGCCAGCTCGATCTGGCAGTTCAGCACCGCGCGGATGCTGATCGAGTACGTGGAGCAGCTGTACCGGCCCGCGGTCACCGCCGCCGCGGAGTCGCCCGTTCCCGCCTGATCCCTAGGGCAGGAAGAGCCGCGGGTTCTCCCAGATGCCATTCACGTTGGTGGCGAAATGCAGGTGGCAGCCGGTGGAGAAGCCGGTCGTACCCTCGTAGCCGACAACGTGGCCAGTGCCTACGACCTGGCCGGGGCTGACCACGATCTGGGTGGTGATGTGCCAGTACCACGTCTGGACGCCGCCGCCATGGTCGATGACCACACCGTAGCCTGGGTCGTACGGCCACAGCGGTCGTCCTGAGGCAACCACCACACCCGCCTTGGCGGCAAGGATTGGCGTGCCGCAGCCACCGGCCATGTCGATCCCGCCATGGAAGTGCGGGTAATACACACCCTGATAGGTGTACGGCGGCTCCATGTAGAAGGTGGTCGGCCCCCATTCCTGGGTGATGCGGGTTGAAGCCTCGGGCCACCGGAACCCGGAGCCTGAGAGCCTGTTGTTCTTGCGCGCCTCTTCCTCGGCGAGCCGCCGGGCCTCTTCGAGCGCCTCGCGCTCGGCGACCAGCCGCCCGACCAGGGCGTTCGCCTGCTGGAATGCCTTCTCGTTGGCCTCGATCTGCTCGGCGACGTTGCCCTTCGCCTCGAGCGCCGCATTGAGCGCGGCTTCCTGCTCCGCGCGCTTACGCTCTGCGGCCGCTTTGAGCTTGGCCGTCTCGCGTTCGAGGCGCCCCAGCTGGGACTCGCGCTCGAGAAGCAGCGCCTGCTGCTCGGATGCAATCGCCCGCGCTTCGCGCAGCGAGGCCCGGCCGTCGCTGAGCGTCTCCTGCTTGACCGTCAGCTGGTCGCGAATGGAGCGGATGTCATCGGCCAGTGCCCTGTCCTGCTCTGAGACCGTTAGCAGATAACCAACCTGGTTCGTGGCGGCATCGAGCGACGGAGCGCTGAGGATGATCTCCAGCAGTGAGATCTGGCTCTGCTGGTACGCGGATCGGAGGTGGTCCTGGAGCAGTGCCTCGCGGGCGCGGAGCTCATTGGTCTGCTGCAGGATGTCCCGCGAGACGGCGACCAGCCGGTCATCCATCTTGTCGATGCGGGTCCGCAGCACGGTCAGCTCGCGCCGGATGCGCTTGACCTCGCGACGGACCTGCTCGAGCAGGCCAACCACACGCTCGTACTGGGCAGTGATGTCGGCCAGCTCTGCCTCGGCGGCGTCCAGCTGATTCGACAGGGCGGCTGAAGTGGCGCGCAGCTGATCGAGGCGCTCGCGCTGTGCGGCGAGCTCGGCCTTGATGGCCTCGCGGTCTGCTCTTGCCTCGGCGATCGGGTCCGCAGCCAGGGCCTGGTTGCGTGGATCGCCACTGACGATCATGCCTGCAACCGTCAGCAGGGCAATCAGCGTGACGGCCAGTCGTGATCGTCGTCTCATGCGACGTTGCTCGGGGAGAAACCCATATGCCCAGCTGCCCATGCGAGGTCCACTCGCCATGCTAGCCGGGCACGGTGGCCGCGTGACGGGCCTGAATGTACTACACCGTCCTACCTAATGCCACTTATCCACACAAGGGCTCACTGCCTCGGACGGCGGAATATCCGCAGGATCGCAGCCGTCACCACGCCGCCGATGGCCATCGCCCAGCCCGGCGTTGCGGTCGATGGATCGGGCCTGGGAGCATCCGCTGAAGGCGGTACGGCAGCCGCAGCCGCAGCCGCGCGGATCTCCTCTGCGCGACGTCGCCGCTCCTCGTCCTCCAGCACGTTGGCCCTCGCCACCTCGGCACCCAGCAGCACGATGACGCTTGCGAAGTACAGGAATACGAGCAGCGAGATGGTGGCGGAGATCGGCCCGAAGGCGGTGTCGTAGTTGGCGACATTGGTCGCGTACCAGGTGAAGCCGATGCGGAGGAGCGTCCACAGCAGGGTCGCCACAATGGCTCCCGGCAGCGCTTCCCGGATGGTCACCGGTCGATTCGGCACCAGCCGATACAGGACCAGGAAGGCGATGAAGATCAGCAGCACCGGCGTGAGGAAGCCGATCAGCGAGATCCCGAGGTAGCCACCCGGCACCCGCGCCAGCGCGTCGCCGGCCGCAGCCTGAAGTATGCCGGTCACGATGCCGATCGCGAACGAGGCCACGCCCAGCAGGCCGGTGGTCACCATCAGGACAAGGCCGATGAGCTTGTCCTGCCAGAACGGTCTGGGCGACTCGACCCCGAACGCCCTGGCGACTCCCTGGTTGATGGCGGAGAAGATGCCCAGCGCGCCCCAGATCAGGAAGATCAGGCCGAAGAGGCTGATCCCGGCACGAGAGGCGATCACCGCGTCGATGACCCCGCCGATCGTCGCGGCGTCCAGCGGCGACCCGGCCTGCACCTGCTCGACGACGAACCGCCGGGCCTCGCCCTCGCCCACGAAGTAGCTGAGCAGCACGATGCCCAGCACCAGCAGCTGGAAGACGGAGAGGATCGAGAAGTAGGCCATGCTGCCGGCGTACTGCAGCGCCTCGTGCTTCACGAAGCCGATGATCGCCTGCCGCATCACACGGCCCCATCGGTACCGGCGCAGCCAGTGGTCGACCCCTGCCAGCAGACGCTTCAGTCGCTCGATCATCTCGGAAGGGTCTCGCTTCGCAATCGGCGTGCCTGACAGGCTACGCTGATCGCATGCCGAAGGATCCATCGGTCCTGCTGGAGCTCGACGGGTTCGAGGTCACCATCTCCAATCCGAACAAGGTCTACTTCCCCGACGCCGGCATCACGAAGCGGGAGCTGGTCGACTATTACCTGGCGGTGGCCGATGGTGCCCTGCTCGGCGTGCGCGACCGCCCGATGGCCCTGAAGCGCTTCGTGGATGGCATCACCGGCGAAGCCTTCTTCCAGAAACGCGCGCCGAAATCGGTGCCCGAGTTCGTACGGACGGTGCAGCTGTCGTTTCCCTCAGGGCGCACCGCCGACGAGGTGGTCGTCTCGAACCGCGCCGCGCTCGCGTGGGTCGTGAACCTGGGCTGCGTCGACCTCAACCCGCACCCCGTCCGCGACGACGACCTCGAGCACCCCGACGAGATCCGCGCTGACCTCGATCCGGGGCCGGGCGTGCCGTGGGCCGACGTCCGCAGCGTGGCGATGGTGGTGCGCGACGTGTTCACCGACCACGGGCTGACCGCCTTTCCGAAGACCTCCGGCTCGCGCGGAATTCATGTGTATGCGCGGATCGAGCGCCGCTGGGGCTTCTCGGAGGTTCGTCGCGCGGCGCTGGCCATGGCCCGCGAGGTCGAGCGCCGCGCGCCCGAGATCTCCACCAGCAAGTGGTGGAAGGAGGAGCGGCACGGCGTCTTC